>JBCNOR010000347.1:0-5849 GCA_039593785.1 Niabella sp.
CCCAGCCCAGGTAAGGTTGCGCACTTTTTATAACCGGCACCTGGTAGCGCTCAATGGCCGTGCGGGTTTCAGGCAATGAGAGCGTAGTAAGATATCCATCTAAAAAAACTCTGTCTGTATGCTCCACCAAGTCGGTGGTTAGGTGCGAAGGAGGCTGGGCATTACCTGAATGTGTTATTACTAAAGCGATCAACAAAAAGAACCTGTACATATATGACAATGGTATAATAGTGAGCAATCAAACCGGGTTATTTCAATCAACATCACCCTGCTAACAAAAATATCCATTAATTATATACAACTGTCCTGCGGTGTCGGTTGGGCGGCAGTCCTCTCCCCCGTTCCGATTACCAGGTTATAATCACATCTGCCAATACCGGCAGGTGGTCCTGGTCGTTTAAAGTAGTATGAGGCGCCGAAACATTCATGATCTTTATGTTTTGACTGGTAATGATATTATCTATATGCCGGTCCGGGCCATCCGTCATACGTTCTAGTATTACGGTAGAGCTTGTAGGGAACCAACCCTGTGGCCCACCGTTGGCAATATTAAAACCAGATTTTTCAAAATTCAGTATCTCGGCATCAGAGGAGTTGGTATCGCCAAAACAAATAAAGTATTTGTATTTTTTCAGCTCTGCAATGACCGAATCCAATGCAGCAGCATGCCCCTCCTTCTGCCAGGGTATATGCATCGATATCACCTGGATCGTATGGTTACCCACTTTAAGATCACCGATCAATGCATAATAATCCTGGAACCAATACTTCTTCCTGAGATTGGTAAGTTTATAATGTGTAGCAATACCATTGTATATCCAGCTATGTGCATCGCCGAAATAAATATTATTGTAGTAAGGTTTTAGCAACTCATCGCTGGCATTAAAAATACTATCCCGGTCAAAATAAAGGTTCCATTCCTGTACTGCAAAAATATCGAGGCTTTGCTCCCCGATCCATTTTTTCCAACGCTGCAATTCTTTTTTAAGATAACCGCTTGTTACTTCCTTATTGTTGGGATAATATTCCCTGCCCTTCGCTTCCAGTCCACCTTTCATGCCCTGGTTAAAGTGGCCTACATTATAAGTACCCACTCTTAATTTAAGTGGTAGCCCGTCCGGCAATTGTGCCAGTGCTGTCATTGTGCTTAAAGCAATTAACCATGCAAGAATGATTGTCTTTTTCATATCCTTTAAAACCGGTTCATTTAAATTATTGATCTGTCTTTTTCATTGATTGTATCATTGACTGATACAGGCTTTCGTAGCAGGGTTTAAACTCGCTCACGTCCTTATACTTACATTCATACATAAACGGGCCTTTATATCCTACCGCATTAATCGCGGTTAAGATAGCTACCCAGTCGTTATGTCCCTGGCCACTACAGGGGAAGAAATGATTTTCGGCCTTATCAGTACCATCTGCCACATGCAGGGTCTTCAGGCGCGGCCCCATGGCATAGATCAGTTTCTCCGGGTATTTTATATGATTAAGGTCTATTGCCGAATAAATATCGGCGGGAAGCCTGTTCATCATTTCTACCGACTCCTCTACCGTACGGAAAAGCGGGCGCTCCCTCGTTTTATCACGTAACAACTCAGGACCGAACATATTTTCTATCACCATTGTGGCATGGATGGCTTTAACTGCTTTATTCAATTCTACAGCCGATTTAACCATTTGATTTTTACGGAAGCTTCGTTCATTAAGACCCAGGAACCAGCTGGGATGAAATAAGATGATCTTTGGTTGTAAGATCCTGCAAAACCCCAATATCTTCTTATGTAGCTCTATTACTCCCGGCCGGCCTGCGCTGTCTGACAGCGAAATATCAATCAGGCGGCCAAAAGGCATATGTATCGACCATATTTGTATTCCGGCATCATCGGCCATTTTTTTTGCTGCTTTTACCTTGTTGATCATTTCAGCATCCGTCAAAAGGAAATTACCGGCACTATCTATATAACGGTTTACAGAGGTTTCAATATAATCAATACCATTAGCTTTTGCTTTTGTCAGTATTTCGGAAGTGATCTTATCAACTCCAATGGAAAAGCCGAGAGCCAATCGTTGTGGAGTGGACTGGCTTTGGGCTTTTGAAAAAAACAGGCAACTACAAAGCAGCAGTGCTGTTGTATAAAATGTTTGCTTTAACATACAATTGACGTAATAATGTTTATTGAAGTATTTTGGCCATTTCTGGTTTGATGACCTGCAGCATGCGATCAAATCCCAGGTCATTAGGATGAACACCATCCGTTGTACCTTCATGATCGTAGCCTAAAAGTCCGTCTCCCCTGATGAGATACAGGTTTTGAACGCCTTCCTTTTTTAGCTTTTCAAATTCAATCCTTGTATTTTCATTTTTTAACCGAACCACCTGGTTGATCACCGAATCAAAATTGCCGCTTTCACGCGGACCGGTTTGTACCAGTATAATCGGCGCGACAGGATGTGCCGCCCTGATGGCCTTTACCATATATGCCGTTCGCTCTGTAATTTCCCGGGGGCTGGGATTTGCAAAACAATCCAGCACAAAAGCATCAGCCTGGATGGTAGCCACCATATCAGCTACTACTTTTTCCATTTTACCGTTTCCGCTTAAACCCAGGTTAATAAAGTTGATGCCCATATCTCTTGAAAGCCTTGCCGGGTAAGCCATTCCGGGCCTGCTGGCAGAAGCACCCTGCGTAATACTGGAGCCATACAAAGCCACTCTCTTCTTTGCATAAGGGTTTTTGCCAGCCTTAATCTGGCAACCGTTGTCAATGCCAATCGATAAACTTTCTACCTTATCATATAGCGGCAGGTAGAGTAAACACTCTTTTTCATTTTTATTCATGTTTTCTACCAATACGTATTCGTTGCACTTGCCATCGGGGCGGCCCACTCCTGCATATTCCCATATACCATCCCGCTTAATATACAGATCAAGGCCTTTATTCATGATCGGTGTCATATTGTTTCCTGGTTTCGAATCCGCCACGCACCATTTAGCCGTAATACGTGGGCTGTTGGTTGTAAAGCTGATCACCAACCCGGCTGAATGGGTCAGCAATCTTTTAATTACCGCGGGAAACGCAGGATAACTTGCCGTATCAATACGATGGTAGCTTTTGGTCAAAGGAAAAGCCTGGCCGATCAGGTTCAGATCGAAACCATCCGTATACACTAAAGAAGGTTGAGCCGGTTGCTGCGCCTGCAACCCGTTAAAAACACCAATAAATGTCAGTAAGGTCCATATTTTTTTCATACTTAAAAATATTAAATCGCTTTATAAATCCTCATCTTAATAACCCATTTATTCTTTAGGGTTTGGCCTGGTTTACCGACAAGGAATCCCTGGCCACAGTACCCAGCAGATCGATATAATCCAGGTAAATTTTAGCTGTACGCGCAGCATCCGTTGTATTAGGCGCCACATTAAAAGTGAGATTATTATTGACGATTGCCAGATCAGATATCCATGTATGACCTGCCTCACTAAAACTCAGGCTCATCTTGTTCAGCGGTAAGCTGGCATCGATAGCCGTGGAAATAGTACCGCCGGCAGCAGCTGAAGCTACGGAAGTGGCGGTGATCGCTATTTTAGGCGTAATCAGGCCTCTTTGTCCCAGCTTAAGCGTATCTATTTTTCCGCCTGCCTTGAAAACCAATGTTGCCGCACGCGGATAATCATCTGTATTAGCTGAGACTTCTACGACTGCATAGGCTGTGCCTGCGCCTGATCCTTTTTGTACAATAACCCAGGGCGAATTGTATTTGTTTTCCATGGTCCAGTTATGATCTGAATACACTACGATCTTCGTAGTATCAGCCGGGGCATTCAGGATTATAAACCTGGAATCAAGCGCCAGGTCGGTATTGAAAGTAGTGTCTTCTTTCTGGCAACCGGCTAATAATAGTATGGCCGTAACAAGAGATAATATTAATCGATTCATAATTATAGTTTTTATTTATTGTAGGCGTCATTCGTCAATATGCCACCTGAACGTTCCACCTCGGCCTGCGGTATGGGGTAATACTCGTGGTAAGCGCGCAGGTTGGTTTTGATAGCTGCTACTTCATTGGCTGTAGTGGCGCTTACACTCTTAAAGAAATCACCCCATCGCACCAAATCCCATTTGCGGCCGTACTCGCCAAAAAGTTCCCTTGCACGTTCTTTTTTCAGCTCTTCCAAAAACACCTCTTTGCCCGGATAGCTGGCTAACACAAAACTGGCTTTAGCCCTGGCTTTTACTTCGTTGATAGCAGCCATTGCCGTTTCCTGGTCTCCATTTTCATTTGCCGCTTCAGCCAACATCAGCAAAGCATCGGCATAGCGAAACACTTTCTGGTTATTATTATCCTGTTGCAAACTCATATTAAGACACCAGAACTTAGGGCCCGGCCATGGTTTGCCTGTATAATTGTTAGATTTAGGCCGGTTAAACCATACACCGTTCCAGGTATAGGCCAGCGTTGTATTCCTTCTCGGATCGGTAGTATCATACAGCGAAATAAAATAATTGGAAGGAGTAGCCGCGGTAAATGTAGTGGTAGTAGTGCCCAGCTCAGGAATGTTAACACCATCATAGACAGAGGAAGTTCCGGAAGCCCTTGCCGGTGTTAACTGCGTAGCGACATTGGAGATTTTAATGGTTCCCGAATACTGTACTTCAAAAATAGATTCCGGTTTATTTTTATTGCGAAACCAGGTAAGGGTTAACGGATACTGTGACAATGAACCATAGATGGTCTTTATTTTTTGCATGGCATCAATACACACATCCCATCTTTTATTCCAAAGCGCCAGCTTGCCAATCAACATGTAAGCTAAGGGAGCACCTATTCTGTTATTTGCAATAGACGAGCTTTTTATTTGTGGCAGGCTGGGCGCCCATTTCTGAAGATCAGCGATCAAACTATCCCTGGTAGCCGCAGCAGGCATCCTGCCCATTTGCGCTACTTCCATCAGCGCATCAAAACTGGCACTTGCGTCAGCGGTATAATAAGGAACATCTTTAAACGTACAGGTAAGTATATAGTAATACAATGCACGCAAGGTAGCGGCTTCAGCAATCAATGCCGGTTTCTTCGCAGCATCAATGGCTGTGGCATTTTGAATACCGGCAATAGTGGCATTGCAGATCATAATACCACTATAAGGATAGGTCCACATATCATCTCCAAACCCGGGATTGGAAGGCGACATTCCGAAAGATTCATCAACACCACCTGCACCCAGGTAAGCCAGGTCAGTCGTGTACTCTGTCATAAGCATCAGTGAGCCCCGGTATATATCAGTAAGTTTAAGATAACAGGCGTTTACAGCAGATTGCGCCTGGGCTTCTGTCTGGTAAAAATTGGTTGCATTAATAAAGCTCTGGGGCTTTTCCTCCAGAAACTTGCTGCAACTGCTAATACCTGCTCCAATAATAAGGAGTATAGCAAATGAAAATATTATTATCCGTTTCATAATCTCTAAAATTTAAGTTCGGCAGTAAAAGTGAGCGTCCTGTTCGGGGGGAATGAACCGTTGTCTATACGGCGCAGCGTGGAAGAAGTGCCGCTGGTATTCACTTCCGGATCATAACCTATATAGTTTTTTAACAGGAACAGGTTGCTTCCATTTAATGAAAGTGCCAGCGATTTCAACCTGGATCCTGTGATTCTTGCAAGATCAAAAGTATAACCGATGGATGCCGCCTTAAAGCGCAGGAAACTGGCATCATACACAAAACGGTCGTTAGGTATATCATCTTTCGAATCGGATCTTGGAATATCAGAATCGGGATTGCGTACCGGGTGATACCTGTTCACCATCATTTTCTGCTGGTTTTGAAGATATACGCCTGTCATATTGAACA
>JBCNOR010000348.1:0-5846 GCA_039593785.1 Niabella sp.
GGGAACGGGCACAACGCTTGTCGCTGAAGGTACTGATAAGCGACCCCTGATACAGGTATTGGGCGAAGGCAGCATTAAAGAAATGAAAGGTACAAGAACAGGCGTCAGAACCGAATATGTACCGGTGGGCAGTTTTTCGATACCTGTAGTGTCAACTGCCGGTTTTAAAAAAGGAGATCGTATTATCCTGGAATGGAATGCAACACAGCAATGGATCGATGATTTAAAGATGAACCGTATTGTGGAACGGCCTGGTACGCAGCAATGGCAGGTAAAGGAATACCATTTTCAATTCCAGCGGGAAGTAACGGGAATCAATGGGAATAACCTGATTATCGACAACCCCGTAGTAATGGAAATAGATGCTAAGTATTGTTCTGCCTTCATTTATAAATATGACTTCAACGGCAGGATCCGGAATATTGGTATCGAGAACCTGAACTGTGAGTCGGCCTATACGAGGGATACTTCAGAAGATCATTCCTGGAATGCGATCTCTTTTGATAAAGTGGAGCATGGCTGGGTTAGGAACGTGGATGCCCGTTACTTCGCTTTTTCATGCGTTAACCTGGGCCGGTTTAGCAAAAATATTTCGGTGCTGAATTGTTCCGCTACTGATCATAAATCGATAATAACCGGCGGCCGGCGTTATTCATTTAATAATGACGGCCAGCAAAACCTCTTTATGAATTGCGTGGCAAAAGATGGCCGTCATGATTATGTAACCGGGGCAAGGGTATGTGGTCCTAATGTGTTTTATAACTGTAAGGCAAGCAATACACATGCAGATATAGGACCCCATCATCGCTGGGCTATGGGTACTTTGTATGATAATATTGAAACCTCGGGTGAGATGAATGTAAGAGACCGGGGTAACTGGGGATCTGGTCACGGATGGCCGGGAGTTAACCAGATTTTCTGGAACTGCACTGCGGGAACCGTTGTTGTTGAAAGTCCGTGGGTCTCCGGTAAAAATTTTGCGATCGGTATTAAAGGGAAAAAAGTACCAGGCAGGCTGGAAGGCCGGCCTGATGGTGAATGGGAAGGACAAGGCCAGGACGGGCTGCAACCTTCCTCTTTGTACCAGGCTCAATTAAAAGCAAGACAGTTAAGCTTAAAAAGAAATTAAACCCACTCCATATCGCCCGAAACCTATCGCGGAGTCATTGTTTATCGCAGCAGGCTCTTTAGCAACAAACGCCCGTTTAGAGGCGTTTTGTTGTTGGGATATGTTTTGAGTTATCGTCTGAATGGATCTGCATACGCAGATAAACAGGATAGTACTGCAACCTGCTTTATTGCAAACCTGTTGTTTCTATTTGACCAATTGTTGCTGAACCTGCTACCCGGTTATTAACTAAACGAACGTTTTTAGCATCATTTAAAAACAACCAGTAACGATGATCGGGTTGTTCATAGTCGAAGGTTGAGTTGGTAATAGCCAAATCTTTAACATGCCTTGCCCAAATACCCCAGGATGGCTGTGTCTTCAGGTTGGAAACATTATATTGTCCTACGCCCAGCTCCGGCGGATTAGCCGCCGTGTCAGACACTGAATGCCCACCCTTAACGAGCAGGTGAATATCATTAAAACTGATATTGGTGATATATCCCGTATGAATACCATTGGGCAACCTGAAGGTAAGACCTCCTTCAACATGACTGCTGGCAGGCAATGCATAGCCTGCCACTATGGGCGATGCCATACGTTGGCTCCCGTCAAATTCAGGCCATCTCTTATTAGCTTTCCCATAAGAACTGCCCGCATAAACCTCTGAGATATCTATGCCATTGAGCATAATATTTTCCACCCTTCCGATATTCACATTAGTAACCAACAATTCATTTCGGGTGGTACCATTTTCTGTGAATTTAAATAGCCGTGCTTCGGCTCCTAATACCCGCCCCCGGTTAGAAATAGAAATAAAAAAAGGCGTGTGCGTGCGCAGCATCTTTGAACGGCTGTGTAAAGGGCCGGTTTCGCCGCAGTTTAAGTGAATGTCTTTAACAAGACCGCCATCGTTGGTCGAAATAGAAAAGCCCGCCTTATTGGCCCCTAATACATAAATATTATCAACGCAGATATGGGTGATATCATCGGCCGTTTCAGAACCGATTTGAAAAAGATTACAATTGGTATCGCCTATGATATTGCGTATCTTATAATTTTTTGCGGGCCGGGTGAATCCCAGCGAGCAATCAGACCCCGGTTTTACGATATCGTCTGAACTTACTTTAGAATAAATATTTTTTACGTAAACATCATTGCATCCCATAAAGTCGTAGATATCCCTTGCACTCGAACTGTTGTCTTTTGCAAAATAGGTATCATGCACATTAATCCCGTCCGTTCCCGTTGCCAGCAATACAAAATGCCCTGCCCTGTCAATCTTTAGCATATTGTCTGTATTAAAGTCCCTGCCTTTATTAGGGGTGATGTAATAGGGCCTATCACTGGCACTATCATACCATAAATCCTCCTTCCTGTAAAGACCGCCTATTTCAATACGGCTGCATAGTTTCAATGAAAACATTTTATCACTGCGGTTATCCGGCTTGTTATCCATTACTTTATCGCTGGTGACCAGGTTGCCATTTCCTGTAACATAGCCATTGCCGGTAATTTTAATGTTATCCTGCCTTTCAGCAGTAAACATGGCGTTCCGGAAGTAGGTGTGGCCCACATCCTGTTTGGTCAGCCAGTTTTCCGGATTCACATAGGGGCCCATATCGGTTGGAGATAATCCCGACCTGTATTTTTTACTGCTGAACCAGGTGAGCTCCGGGGCATCGCCGCCCTTTAAAGCCTGGATGGTGGCGTCTTTTTCCAGGTGTAACCAAACATTGCTTTTCAGGTGTACTGTTCTTACATTGTACGTGCCACGGGTGAACAAAAGGATTCCGCCGCCCAAACGGTGTATTGAATCAATGGCTTCGTTTATTTTTTCCGTATCATCGGTATCGCCTTTACCCGAAACGCCGAATTTCTTTATATCTATTTTACCGGAAAAAAAGGACACTACATTGGAAACACCTTGGTGCTTGCCGCCCGAAACCAGTATCCTGAACTTATAAAGTCTTCCGGGTTGCAGGCCCTTTATTTGGCCTGTGCCGTTATTTATGTTAACACCTGCATCAGAGGTGACCCAACTTTTTCCCCCGTTGGTAGATTGTTGAATGATGATGCGCGAGGCGGACACCCGTGGCCATTTTAAGGTGGTATAATAATACTGGTCTGGCATATCTGCCTGATAGGTAGAAGAATCGGGGATCCGCTGTAAATCAGATACGGCCTGTGTTACAGTAACCATCGCATTGGATTCAGGGCTTCTCAGGATCTCCGGTTCCCGGGTGGTATAATAAGCTTTAAATTCATGAACGCCGGTCTTAGAAAAGCCTGCTCCCCGTATTCTTATTTTTACATCTACGCCATTGGATGGGCGAAGATCCAGCCCCGTTAAAGTAATTTGTCTTCCATCATTTGAGAGTTGTGTATATCCCGTTTTTTTATATGGGTAATTGCTGCCCGTTCTACCTATAGATTGTTGTTCCAGCTTTTGAAGCTGCACCTCTCCGCGACCGATAATATTGATGAAGGTATTACCGGGATCTGCTTTAAAATCCGGTGGCAACGTTAATACGATGGTTGTATTCGGGCTTCTCTGACCCACTGTGTAATTAATGATCAGGTCTGCCCAGGTGCCGGCGGTGCGGCGCGGTTGCTCAATCTCCAGTATTCCTTTAAGTGCACCGCGGCGCAAAGCAATAGGGTATTGTTTTAATGACCGGCCTTTTGATTGTACAAGCAACCTGTCCCCGGTGGAAATAAGCCCTTCTTTTTTCTCTAAACCGGCAGATGTAAGTATGGAGTAACCCGGGGCCTGGCGGGACAAGTCTGAAACCAGCTCATCAACGGTTGGTGTAGTAGATTTTAAGCCTTCATTTTCAGGAGTATCTACATCAAATAAATAAGTAGTACCCGTTACGATATAAAGCGTGTCATTACTTAGTCCGCTGATATAACGCGAATAAGGTATCAATGCCTTTTGAGCTGATATTGTTGCCGGCAGAAAGAATGTGGCAGCAAGGATATTAAGGGAAACTGATTTCATTGTGAAGCGCTTAACTTGAAGTAATGGTATAATAAGGTCTTGTACAGTTTAAACTTTTTAACCAGACAAAGGCTTATATTTTTTCTGATAGAGAAGCGGGCTCATGCCGGTAACCTGTTTAAAACATTTATGAAAAGAAGTGAAATTATAAAAGCCACTATCGTAGCAGATTTTCTTAATGGGATTATCGGTCTTGATCAATAGCTTACAAACATGGGCAATTCTCAGCTCAGCGATAAATTGTGTATAGGTTTTTCTCGTTCTCAATTTAAAAAAACGGCAAAAGGAGTTGGGACGCACACCTGCGATTTTTGCTATTTCATCCAGCTGTATTTTCTTCCTGAAATTTTTTATGGTATACTCGTACACCTCGTTAATCCGCTCTTCTTCTGTGGCTCCAACATTTAACTGAATGTCTGCTGAAGACAGGAAAATCTGGTTTTTCCAGCCGGCTATTTTGGTGAGAATGGTTAACAAAGCAATGATCCGGTAAGGTCTGTCGGTATTCAGAACATCTTCAAAAGCGTGTACTAACTCTTCATTCATTTCATCAATAAGAATACCTCTTTTGGCGTTTTCCAAAAGCAGCCTGATATCGGTATTCTCCGGAAGTTTCAGGAATTTTTGTCCCCAGAAAGATTCCAGGAAATGGATGGCAATTACGTTGATGCTTTCTTCAACACCGGTTTCATGATACCTGTCATCGAAACGCCAGTAGTGTGGAACATGCGATCCGATCAGGCAAATAGTTCCCTCGGCGAAAAGCCTTACGTGGTCGCCGATCAGCAACATGCCGGTTCCTTTAGCAATATATATCAGTTCTATTTCTTCATGGCAGTGCCAGCGCCTGTTAATAGGAAAAAGATCGCGCCTGACTTCAAAAGAGGTGCCGGGAGCAGGCGCAATTTTTAGCAAATGTGGTTTCATTCTGATTTTTTAGACAAGTATTGAAGGTCTTTTTGGATTTGTAAACGAAATATACATTATAACTGAACGAAGGAATATATGAATGGTAAAATTGCTTACTACTTGGATAATAAGCCGGTCTTTTACCCTGTTAAAACGGCTTTACTTGCACTTACTAACGGAAACGATTGTACTTTTTTAAAAAGCCTTTTATGGAGTATTACTTAAGATCAAAAAGGAGAACCTTTTCAAAACTGCTTTTATTTACCCTTATTGCTCTCTGTACTTTCAGCGGCCTTAACGCCCAGAATATAAGAGTGACCGGGTTTGTAATGGACGAAGCCGGAAAGCCCGTAAATAGGGCAACTGTAATGGTAAAAGGAGCTGCCAGCGGCACAAGCTCCGATTCTTCAGGACATTTCATCCTCCAGGTACCGGGGGAACAAAGCGTTCTTGTTTTTTCTGCTGTTGGTTTTACCGACCAGGAAAAAACAGTAGGTACGGAGCGGGAAATCCATATTGTGCTGAAGCAATCTTTAAGCGATCTCGATGAAATTGTAGTGGTAGGGTATGGAACCCAAAGAAAAAGAGACGTCACTGGCGCAATAAGTTCTATCAATGCCAAAACGATAGAAGAAAAGCAACCGGTCACCATCTTCGATGCGATCCAGGGAGCCGCTCCGGGAGTTCGGGTGATGTCTAATTCCGGGGCGCCCGGTTCATCATCGTCCATTACCATCAGGGGGCTTTCCACACTTTCAGATGCCGGCGTAAGCCCTTTGTATATAGTGGATGGCGCACCTATGGATGATATCAATAATATCAATC
>JBCNOR010000349.1:0-5835 GCA_039593785.1 Niabella sp.
GTCCAATCACGAATTTGTGGTGATAAATCTGTAGCATCTACTTTAAGTGGAGGATTAGATAGCAGCGCCGTAAGTTACACCGCAGCTGACTTACTTAAGCGTCAGAATACTACCCTTACGACTTTCAGTCATGTTCCGCTATTTACGTCTGAGATACTGCAGGATATTGAAAAAGAAAAAAGTGTACTAGATGAAACGCCTTTTATCCATGATATAGTGAATGCTTCCGGGAATATAGATTCTATACTATTAAACTCTGCCAATTATAGTGTGCTTAATGGCATGATCGACTTTCTTGAAATATATAGCGCTCCGGCCCACGGTGCCTGTAATGCCTACTGGTTGTTGGACATTTACAGATCAGCAGCTCAAAAAGGAGTGGAGGTTTTACTTAAAGGCGAAGGCGGTAATGGCAGTATTTCTTTTGCAGGAGCTCCTCACCTGCTCCCAGCCAGCATTTCGGCCTTTATACACAATCCGCTTTCCTTCTTTAAATCCCGCATAGCGAAACCTATAGTGCAAACTTTTTTAAGTAACTATTTAAACAAAAGAAACCATAAAAGAAGTAGCCTGAGAAAATACGCTTTTAATGTTTTTGCTCAGCCTGCCAGACTAGAGCAGCATGGCATTACTATGGACTTTTCGGCTATTAACAATATTAAAAAGCCGTCTCCTGATGACATTCAACAGAACAAAGAACTTTTTTTAAATTTATACAATGTAAGAAGTGCCATTGGCGCATCAAGCGGGCAATATTACGGTCTTGAATTAAGGGATCCTACCATTGACCAGGATCTTATCGAGTATTTTTTCAGCATCCCCAATGAAGCTTTTTTTGATAAGCATTTCAATAATCGCATGTTGGTAAAACAAATGATGCGTGGCAAAATACCCGACAGGGTTTTGTTCGAAAAAAGAAAAGGTTTGCAAAGTGCAGATATTGTTTATCGGGTAAAGGCCCAGGCCTCCGAAATTTCCGCAGCAATTGAAAATATCAAAAATAGTCCCTCTGCCAGCTACTATATTGACATTCAAGATTTGAGTAACACCTGGCAATTATATTTGCGTCAACCATATGTTGAACCCTATCAAATGCAGAACCTGCTAAAGGCGCTACAATTTGCCTTATTTTTACACACGAATTTTGATTAGTTTAATTACCATTACCTACCATGAGCTATCAGTTTAATGCACAGGATATATTAATAACACAGTTAGGCGAAGAAGGTGTAGCTTTCAACAGTGCTACTAACGAGTATTTTTCTTTAAATGAAACTTCCTTTAAAATTTTAAGAGGGATTGAAAGCAATTTATCAGTCGACGCTATTTGCGGACAACTGGAAAATGAATATGAAATTTCAGCATCTGATTGTAGAGAACAAGTCAATAATACCATTCAGCTTTTTATTTCGAAGAAGTTGATTACAAAAGAATGATCAACAAAATCAAATCTTTTCTGAGACTAGGCCCATCCAGGAAAACCATAGTGATTCAGGCATTGGGGATCTCTATATATACCTATTTCCTTTTTAGATTTTTTAACCGGCAGGCCAGGTTTGGAGAAAGGACAACTCCTTCAGCCAGCTTCAATCAAGTGCCTCATAAAAAAGCGAATGATATAGGCTGGGCGATACAGGTTGTTGCAAAATATATTTCCTGGAAAAACGTATGCCGGCATCAGGCTTACCAGGCAAAACTGCTTTGTAATTTTTATAAAGTACCCTGCCTCATTTTCGTTGGTTTTAAGAAAGAGCCCAGAAAGAATGAAATAGAAGCACATGCCTGGACGATTGCAGGTGGAAAAATAGTAACTGGTTTCTGCAATCCTGAGGATTACATCGTGCAAAGCGTATATAAAAATAAATGGCAATAGCATTAAAAAATTTTAACCCCAAAGACCTGGTCAAAAACGTCAGGCGTTCCCTGTTACTATTATGGCAGACGAGTAATTCTCTGGCTTTACTAACTTTAAGCCTGCATATAATACAAGCGCTGTTGCCGGTAGCTTCCCTTTACTTTATTAAAATATTGGTTGAAGGCGTTACCAACAAGCAGGCTTTTTCTGAAATTGTTCCTTTTATTATTTACTTCCTGGTTTCTCAATTGCTACTTGCCCTTACGCAGCAATATGCCAACTATATTATCACCATTTATCAACCCAGGCTTACCGATTACCTTTCTAAACAAGTACTGGAAAAAGCAGTAAACGTAGACTACGGATATTACGAAAACCCGGCATACCACGATAACATGCATTTGGCACAGCAGCAATCTCTCTACAGAGCAGGAATGCTCTTGACCAGCTTTACAGCTTTTATCACGTCTGGCTTCGCCCTATTGTTTCTACTCTTGTTTTTTATCAGCATGCAATCTTTTTTTGCATTACTTTTTATTGCCTTCTCTCTTCCCCTGGCTGCCATAAAATGGTATTATGGCATTGCCATTATGCAGCAGGAACGGAAGCTAACGCCTCTTGAACGGGAAAGTAACTACTTACACCAGATACTAACCGGTGTAAGCTTTGCAAAAGAAACACGGGTCTTTGGGTTTGGGTCATTTTTTATTGAGAAGTTCGTTAGCATCCGCCGTTCGATTCGCTTGCAAAAGCAACGCTTAAATAAAAAGCTCACTAACTACAGCCTCATTGCAGAAGCAATAGAGATAATCGCAATGGCGATCATATTTGCTATCTTGTCCAGGCAAACGATTGAGGGTGCTGTAACCCTTGGCTTATTTGTGGTATACATACAGGGATTTCAAAATCTGCAGCACAACTCAAAAAATTTCCTGCAAAGCGTTGTGCAGATTTTTCAGCAGCGCATCTTTTTACAAGACCTGTTTCAATTTCTTGATATACCCTTATCTCAACAAAAAGGTAATCAAAATCCCTTCCCTCTTACTCAATCGGGATTAGCTGTTAACAACCTGAGTTTCCGGTACAGCCCTGACAGCAAACCTATACTGCACCATATTTCCCTTCAATGCAAACCCGGACAGATCATTGCTATTGTGGGACAAAACGGGTCAGGGAAGTCTACATTAATTAAACTGCTGGCTAAATTGTATACAGCTAATGAAGGGCAAATAACCTTTGACACTACAGTAATTGAAGATATTTCCCGGGATGTGTACAAAAGCCAGACTGTTTTCCTGTTCCAGGATTTTGAGAAATACTTTTTTACGATAGAAGAGAATATTGTTTTGGGCGAACCTGACGAAGACAAAACGAAAGCTGATATCCGCTCAGCTGCACAGGCTGCCGGAGCTGAAGGCCTGATATCAAAATTGCCGGAGGGGTATCAAACCCGCATGGGTCGTATATTTGAAGGAAGCGCACAATTGAGCGGTGGCGAGTGGCAAAAAATTGCACTTGCAAGAGTTTTTTACCGTGATAGTGCTCAACTCATTGTTTTGGACGAGCCTACCAGTGCATTAGATGCACCTGCTGAATTCGAAATATTTAAACAGATTAAGGCCATTGCAAAAAACAAAATGGTTATTTTGATAACACATCGATTATATAATCTGAAGATCGCCGATCATTTATATGTTATGGAAAACGGCCGGATTGCGGAAGAGGGGACTTTTGACGAATTGCTTGAAAAAAATGGCGCATTTGCACAGCTTTATAATATGCAGCAGCTATGATACTTATCGAAGATGTGAAATCAAAATACGGAACCGAAATAGCAATGGTATTGCTATGCTGCCGGCTACATTTCAATACTGAAAAGTTTTCCATCTTACAGCATTACATTGATACCTGTGAAATAAACTGGGATGAGGTTATTTATCTCTCAAAATATCATAGAATTGAACCTGTTGTTTATAAGATATTAAGCAAGTCGGATTTGCCGGCTGCAATTGCTTCACGCGTAAAGCAAAGCCAGTTTTTCTTAGTTCAAAATAATTTTAAACAGGCTTTAGAAACAGAGCGAATAATAGAACTACTTGAAACCAGGGGTATAGAATGCACTCCTTATAAGGGTGTTGCTTTTTCCAGGCAGTTCTATGGTGATATTATTTCCAGGGAGTCAAGCGATATAGACCTGATTATAGATGATAAAGACTTTAGCAGGGTATTAGAGTTGATGACAGCTGATGGTTACATTTTTGAAAACAAGATTGAATACAGCTATTATAAAGAAAAAATCTTCACAAGAAAGAATAGCCTCAATTTCGACAAGTTCAAAGGAGATACCAGGGAATTTCATATAGAATTCCATTGGCGGATAACTGAGAATTTTGTAAAAGTCCATAACGACGCACATCGACAGCTATTCAATAATTCCGATAAAATCATTTTAGCAAAGCGTGAAGTATTTGCTTTAAATGCAAATGCCCATTATATCACCCTATTTATTCATCATTCTAATCATGATGGGTTCAGGGTACTTAAGAATATCGTAGATCTTTGTCAAATTCTCCCTTCCAACAATAACAACATCGACACCCACTATATTAAAAACGCTTTTAAAGACCTCCGGTTAGTAAAAGCTGCGGCTGTCTGCTGCTACCTTTCCGCTGAACTCCTGGGTCTCGACCTTCCATTATCCCCTGGAAACAACAATAGCTTAATACCGGGGAAAGTAAAAGCTTTTTTTATGGAACGCTTACTGGGTAAAAGATCCTACCGCGATACTGCCCTGGATAACCTTGATAACAGAAGCCAGCTATACCTCAAAGACTCCCTGTCGGAAAAGATCTCATTTATTTTTGCCGGTTTCAAGCAAAGAACCACACCTTCTCCTGAAGACCTGCAAACACTGAAATTAAACCGGAACTTATACTTTCTTTACCCCGCTATTAAATCCTTCAGGCTATTGACAAAAGGCATTGATAAGAAGCATATAAAACAACAAAAATAACTATTATTTTAATGATGATAGCCTTTGTACAAATGGTAGAAGACTAATAAATGAACTATTTTTATCCTGAAGTGAAGAGGCAAAAGATGATTTTCAGCGACCTGCATCAGCAACTTTTGCGGAATTAAATGATATACTATTTTCCCTTTCAATGAGGTTAGGAAATTAACCTGAAAAACATCTTTAGCCCAGGGATGCTTCTTCAGCAAATACTTTAATCCCTGGCCGGCAAATGCTTCTCTTTGCTCGAGTGCAAATAATAAAGGTTTATCCATAACTCCAAATGCGACAGCTTGTTTATTAAGTAAAACCTTCAGGCCTGACTCTTTTTGTATTCTACAACCCAGCTCCGTATCTTCTCCTCCATAGGTTTTGATGCATTCATCAAATCCATTGAGTTTAATAAATACTGAAGCGGGCATCGACACATTTCCTGTTAAGATATATCTTGCCGGCAACTCAGCCAGGTTGTTCTTAAACCGGTTCATTCCCCTGGTCATATCGTAATCACCCCAAATCGTACCTTTTTTATAACAGACCCGGCCCTGAGAAATTGTAGTACTATTTAAAATGGCATTGTGTGCTTCCAGGTAATTATTGTCTACCACCAGGTCTGAATCTAAAAATAATACATAGGTTGCGGTTAAATAGCCCAATACCAGGTTACGTGTTGCGGCCCTGCCATGATTTTTTCTATCAGCGTGTTGCAGGCATTGCAGCTCAAATCCGAAATGCCTTGAAGAAAGATATGCTACCGTTCCATCAGTAGAACCGTCTACCGCAACCCACACTTTAAAATTGCGAAGGGTTTGCTTCCCCAGGCTTTCAAGGCATTGCTTAAGCTCTTCAAGGTTATTATAGGTTGGTATAACAATATCAAAGAGCAGCATCCAATAAATCTAGTTTAAATTGAAACATTTTACCTGATCAATACCATTTTACCATACCCCTTGTTGAAATATTTATC
>JBCNOR010000035.1:0-16887 GCA_039593785.1 Niabella sp.
ATGGCTCTTTTCCATTTCTTTTCCCGTTTTGATCCTGATCTTCAAATACCTCCAGGATAATATTGTTTTCATTACCGGTCGGGGAAGACCATTGGGCAAAGGCTTTTTTCAGGCCAATGCTAAATTGAAAATTGTTAAACCCGGAACTGCTCCTGTTATTTTGAAAACTGGAATAAGTAACATTTCCTGTAGCATACCAGTCATTGCCAATTTTGTAAGATAGAAGCGCTGAGCTGAAATAGTTCCTGCTTTTATAAGTATTGATATAGTTATAACCCATATAGGCGTTGCCCGATAATTTGCTGCCTGGTGAATTTAAATTATATCCTGCCGTTAAAGAGTAGTTTCTAAAACGATCATTATCCTGCGCCATAGTTAGGTCGTAAACATTAGACGGATTAATGCTGGCTATACCGTCTATATAAAACGGGCCTGTTCTGTAGTTAAGTAAAAGCCGGGTTGAGTGAAAACTCTTATGCGTGTTAATAATTTTACCGATCCCGTAGTCAATCGTAAAGTTCAGGGCATGTTGGTTATACAGTTTGGCAATATTCAGTTTGGTGCGGTAAGCTTCATACTCCATTTTGCCGGGTAAAGCATATAGCTGATAATTATAATTAGGTGCCAGGGTAAAAGTATACCCATTGATGGTTCTGCCATAACCGGTTTCCAGCTGGTGCGTAGTGAAATTGTTATTTACCTGGTACAAAAGAAAAGAGGATGAATCATCCACGACAAATTGGGGTTTGTTTATCGACCCGCTGTAAAGGAAAAAGATATTACTATTGTTAGTGAACTGGTAGCGAACCAACTCATATAGATTCAGCGCTCCTTTTCCCAGCCCCGCGTAATAAGGACTGCTGAAATAATTGCTGGATACAAAAGAAAACTGTTTTCGGGTAAGGCTGTAAGACAGGCCCAATGCGCCTCCCGGGTATTTCCTGCGCTGGTATATTCCTTCGCTTGTACTGGCGCCTCCTTCAATTGCGAGTGAATGTATAGAATCGTTTAATACAGGCAGATGAAGGGTGGCCAGGTGAGACTGCACACCTGTAAAGTTGTTTTGGTTGAAAAGGTAGGACGCATTCATAATCCTCACGCCATTCATACGGTGATTGAATCGGGTCCCAATGCTGTAACCGGGATCAGAAAGATGCCCAGCAGAACTGTACAGTAAAAAACTATTATGGGTTCCTAATATCTCTACCTGTGTTTTAGGGGTGATTTTGTATTGAAATAAAGCTCCCCTGCCTGCAATATTCATGTCATAACCCTGGGCGTTTATATTGCCTACACGGGTGAATGTTTTAGGTGTTTGAAAACTAAGCCAGGTGTCGTAAAGATTCAGAAAGCGGTAGTTGACAAAGTAGTCAGCAGCAGTATTGAACTCTATCATTTTGCCTGGTCCCGGCTTTCGTTCCATATTAGATCTGAACTGCACAAACTCATTCGTTTGATTGGACCGGTTGAATTGAAGTTCCAGGTAGTTTTTGTACATGTTGCCGCCCCCACTGTAGTTCATATTTCTTTTTTCAGCAAGCGTGCGAACAGGAATAACCGTACCGGATATAGCCTGTGTGCCTCCTGGTTCATAGGCCGTTACCGAAAGACTATAGTCAGGATAATAAGCATTTTTTTTCCGGGTAAGCAGGCGTACCTGGATTAGCTTTCTTTCTTTAGGCGCCAGCGACACCAGCTCCTGTTGTGTTACAGTAGTTAAAAATTCATCCGGCAATAGTTGAAATTTTAATGTAATATTTTTGGTTTCATATCCGGGATTTTCAACAAACAGGTTGACAAAGTTGTCACTTATTGAAGGATTGAAATAAGCTTCACCCGATGAAGTGCCTATTACCAGGTAGTTGGATGAAGGACGTACAATGCGGAAACTTGCCTTACTGATTTTAGTGATAGTATTTTCAGTGTAATAAATATAGTATACAATCTGTCGGATAGCGGAGCGCATCAATGCGTTGTCAGCTATCATTTTCACTTTTAGTATTTGTTGTTCGTTAGCATGTAATGGTGCTGAAAATTCAGGAGTAAATAAAATGCCGGGTAATGATTCTGCAGGTTGAATACTGTCAATCTTAATTGTTGGGGTGCCTGTATTCTTGATCACCAGATCATTGGAAAAGCTTAGGCCCGCTTCAATAGTAATGGTGTCGGTTTTAAAAGCAGTAACAATACCATGCGTATTTTGTCCTATTGCGTTCGTGAAAACCAATAAGGGTAGTAAATAAAATACTATGGGTTTTAAAAAGCTCATAAATGCTTGTTACAAACTGGTGAAGCTGTAAATAACATTAAGAATATAAGGCGTTGTGCCGGTTTGTTTACCCAGGAATTGCAATGTTTGTGAAGCCGGAATGGTATATTTTAGTGAAAGCTGCCTGTTGATGATGGCAGCTGCATTGGTAATGATCGATTGCGATGTGGTCGACAGTGTACGGCCGGTTACACCAGTTTCCCCGGTCCCGTTTTCAATTTGCACAATAGACGCCGGGATAGTGGTAGCAATACTGTTACGGGTGAAATAAGCAGCGCCGCTCTTTACATAAACCTCGTAATTTTTGTTATTGGTGATTAGCAGGTGATTGGGCATGTTAACGCTTTTGGTGGTTTGGTAATCTGCCAGGCTGCCATAACTGAAATTCACATCGGGCGTTCCCTGTACCGCAATACTGCTTAAAGGATCAGTGGTAATAGTAAAAGCAATGGTTTTGGTATCTGAAATGGTGTTGCCGGAATTGCGCGTTCTCAGGTCTACATTGAAAGTATAAGTGCCGGCCCTGAAAAAATGCTGAACAACATTGGCCGCGCTGATTTTAAGGATCAAAGGAATAGTAGTAGTGTTACCGGCAGGTACGGCCAGGCCCGTGGTATTCAGTGTTGCATAAGAAGTGGAAAGGGGAGTGGTGTTGAGCCCTGTACCCTGTGCCTGCACTATATTTACCGGTAGGGTGGTAGCAGCCCCGCCGCCATGCGGCGTAAAAGTGACAGGCCCCTGGGCTTTGATATCTATAAAGGCAGGCTCGGTATGCCCCACGCTAAAATTAGTAAGGTTAAAGTCAAGATCGGCCGGAGCGGTAAATGAGTTTACACTGTTGTAATTCCTTGCAAAATTCGTGGTAAAGGCAACCCACTTATTGATATAGGGTATGCTTAACGACAATGGTACCGGGGAGGGAGTAATATACCTGTAGCCGATCAAAAGCTGTATGATACTGGACGTGGGCTGGTTGTATATTAAATTACCACCCGTATAATTGCCGGCAATAAGCTGATAGTCTTTTAAGGTAGTTCTGGAAATGGTATACCTGCCAATAATGGCGCCTGTAGGTGCGTTGGAACCTGCTTCGGTTGGTGAGAAAATGGTTTGAAAACTGCCTGAGAGATTAACCGGTCCAGCCGGGGTGCCTGCAAAGCTGGAAGTGCCTGGTGCTATGCCGCCGATACTAATAAGTTCAAATGAGATATTGCCCGCCGGGAAGCTGTTGGTACCGTTGGTAAGCGAAGCGCTTCCGCTATTACGCATCTGCACAGGAAGATTCTGCCATGCAGTAGATAAGATGCCTGTCAGCGGTATCGACACCTGACCTGTATTAAAATTGGCAACATAATTCTGCGAACCAATTATATTGCCCTCTTCAAGACTTAACACGACCTGGCCATTGGCCGCTTTTTGACCAAGCAGCCAGAAGATCAGGGCTGCAATGACCCGGTTCGTATAAGTCACCATGCTAAAAAAGCAGGTTTTTCTCTCCCACTTTTACATTGGAAGCATCACCTATACGCAAAATGGACACACCTTTAAAAGCCCCTTTCAGTTGGCCGGGAACATCAAAATAAATGATCTGGCTGGCTCCCGGCATCATGGATATCGCAACCGGAGCTAGCTTGCTTTCCTGCCCCGTTGTTTTGTGAATAAATTCAAATTCAACCATCGCATCACTTATGATGTTCCCTGTATTTTTAACTTTAACGGCAATACGTTTACCCGTGCCATTCTTAGATGACAGCGTATCTATTGCTACAAAATCGAGGTCTTCGGTTTTATTAGCCGCAGGCGTAAAATATACGTGCAGGGCAAACTCAAAAAGTACTTTAATGCCTACATTGTTTTGCTTCAGGTACCGGTCTTCCTGCCTGGCAATTTGCGTAAGCATCAGCATCGAATTGCTGATAGAATCATCCTTAAGTTGGCGGGGAATCTGCATGGTAGCAATCAACTCCTGCGAACCACCCGGTGGTACGTTGATGACATTGGCTGATGTTTTGATCCAGCCTGCATTGCTTCTGCTGGTGCTGTTGGCGGGGAGATACACCTTTTGTCCTATAGAGTCGCGGTACCAGTCATTTAACGATACATTGAATGCAACGGCGTCCTTACCGGCATTGGTAATAACTATCGATTGCTTTTGAACAGAGCCTGGCTCACCCGTAAAAAATAGCCGGGTAGGAGATACTGTTATTCCCTGACCATAAATAGCAGATGACAAACCAAGCATCAGCAGAATGATTACTGCTGATGAGTATAATTGTTTAGGCATATCAGAGGGCTTAATGTTGGCTTGTTGATAAAAGGGCTGATATTTTAGGGCTGGGAGAACGTATAAACAACTACCTGCTGATAAGTTCCTGAGGGCTTACCAAGAATATTAGCCTGGGCTTTAGCTGCCGGGATCTGGTATTCAACATTAATAGTTTTAATGCCGGGGTCTACACCGCTTAAAATAACCTGCTCGGCATCACTGAGTGTTACAGTGGATGCTGTACCGCTTCCGGGAGCTGTAGGAACAATATCTACCACATTTACCGGTATGACGTTGGCCGGAGTAGTGGAATGTACAAAATTGGTACCCATTGCCTTTACGGTAACCTGGAAAGTTTTGGTAGCTGTAACCTTTAAGTGACCGGGCTGGTTAACCGATTTAAGAGCAGTATAAGATGCTGCATCAGGGTACTCAAACAAAACCTCGGCTCCTGCGCCAGGTGTTTGACCTGCAGTAGTTCCGGCTCCATTCTCAGTGGTAATAAAATCTGTGAGAACGATTTTGACATTGGTGGATGAGGTAGCCTGCGAAAAGGCAGAACCCGAAATGAATACACCGGATAGGGCCAGTGCTGATAAAAGGATACACTTTTTCATTGTATTGCTTTTGGTTTTTAAATTATTGAGGACTTATTGTATAAATAATGGTGTTGGAGTACACGCCTGAACCTGCTTTTACCAGGTGCTCTTTGGTATGTTCGGCGGGAATGCTATAGCGTATATCAATGGCGCTTTTAAACAAGGGCTTACCCTCTGAAATAAGGGGTTGGTTAAGGGTGCTTAAATGGAGGATTTTTTCTATAGCTGTTCCGTTTAAATTAAGGTCTGTATTGATGATCTCCAGCTTTAAAACAGAGGAAGGAAAACTTCTCCTGCTCTGCTGGTTATAAAATACAGGGAATGCAGCGCGGGCAAAAAGGTTATAGTCAACGGTGGATGTTACCATCAGGTTGGACCTGATTTCTTTGTTGATACCTGTTTCAATATCGTTTTCGTTGTTAAGCTCCAGCGTAATGATCTGCCCCTGGGTTGCAAGGTTACTCACCTGGAAGAAATCACGTATCAATACCTGCATATCCGCTTTGGCCTCTGCGTGCTGAGACGCAGCTGGTAAAACAAACAACGCATAGCATATTACATGCAGAAGCTTAACCATCAGTATTAAAACTTTAAAAGCTATAATTCCAATTCGCTATTGACTACTATTAATTGTTACAAACCGGTATTTCAAAAAAGGGACAGGTGAATTCAGGCGCTGTATATTTTGAGGGCTTAATAAGGGCTTGTTAATACAAAGTTAACCTACAGAGTTATTCAATAACCTATTAGTAGTAAATTTTTTTTAATAAGATATATCGGGACAACCGGCCCTGGTTCCGTTTATTTTTTAAAAGGATGGATAATAAATCAACTAATGGTGACAAATAAGGGGTTTTTGGTGTTAGTTCTATGATGTTTTTTGATTAGCGACAACCTGGTTGATGTGTTTTATAATGGCAATAGTCCTTGCAGCCAAAAAAAAGCCGGCGTTAATAACACCGGCTTTTCAATCAATATTTTATGTTTTAATGAGCATGTGCATGCGCCAGTGTGGGGCGACTCAATTGCTTCAGGTAAGATACATGGGAAATTACCGCGTCTTTTACCTTTTTATATTCAATATACTGCACATCAAATTCTTTGCAGGTGGCAGTAATGATCTTATTGATGCGGGGATAATGTATATGGGAGATCTTCGGGAACAAATGATGCTCCACCTGGAAATTTAAGCCACCCATAAACCAGCAGGCCAGCCTGTTTTTAGTGGCGAAATTAGCCGTGGTTTTAAGCTGGTGAATCGCCCATTCATCATCAATTTTATTAGTTTCTGCATTAGGCATAGGGAAATGTGTATGTTCTACGGTATGGGCCAGCTGGAAAACAATGCTCAAAACAAAGCCGGCAAATAAAGCGTAACTTACAAATCCGATTGCCCATGGACCCACACCTACCATCGCAATAGGGATCACCACGAACAGGCAGATATGGAGCAGCTTGAAGCCCCAAAAAGTCAGGTGATCATTTGCTGTCATTTTCTTCAACGGAATATCGCCTACTTTTTTAGAGAAATATTTTTTGTAATCGGAAACGAATATCCAGAACAGGTAAAGCAATGAATAAGCAAACCAAAAATACAGGTGCTGATATTTGTGAAATTTATAATGCTTTTGTGTTTCACATAACCTCAGAAACGGTTTGGCATCCAGGTCATCGTCGATACCGTCAATATTGGTGTAAGCATGGTGGATGACATTATGTTTCATTTTCCACATAAATGTATTGGCACCCAAAAAGTTGAGCGAAGAGGCTGCTAGCGTATTAACCCAGGGCTTGCTGCTGAAGCTGCCATGAGCCCCGTCGTGCATAATATTAAAGCCGATAGCAGACGTAAAAAGGCTTAACAGCAGGCACTCAAAAATAGCCCACCCTGCCGAAGGAGTAAAAAAGATAACATGTACGTATAATGCTAAAAAACCAACCACAAGAAACGCGGCCTTGGAATACAGCCTGAAATTACCGGTACTGGGCTTTCCCTGCTGCTTAAAGTAGTCATTGATACGCGTTTTTAAAACCGTATGAAAAGAGGGCGGAGGCGGCGTAGCAAACTTCGGTACTGACATTCAATAATAATTTCTTTGTTGTTTAAGGTTGCAAAGGTAATTATTTTTATGCCGTCAATAAGGTAAAAAAATGCAAAACTGACAACAATCAGGTTTCCTGTAAAATAAGTCCTTCCAGGTTGCTTAAGCCGATATGTTTTTGAGTAATATAGGCCTCGGCGTACTTAACACCGATACGTTTACCCATCATACGCATACGGGCTAAAAGGCTCTCTTTAAAGTCGGGGGTTGAAATATAGGTTTGTGGACCGCCCGCGTCACTTTCAGATGTGTGAAACTGGGTGATATAAGCGTCAATCGACCTCATTTTGGTCTCTATCACATCGCTCACATCTATTAACAGATCCGGCTCATGATACCAGTCCTGCATATATTGTAAAAAATAACGGGGACGCCATTTTTCCTGTGTATTGCCTTCATCGTCAACGGTTTCTATTTTGGCAAGCCCCGAAAGAAAACAGGCATCGCTGATCAGGTTGCCGGCTCTGCCATGGTCAGGATGACGATCGGTTAACACATTACCCAAAATGATATCCGGCCGGTATTTCCGTATGGTTTTTATTAGTAGCAGTTGATGATCCTCGTCATTTTTGAAAAAACCATCACGCATTTTCAGGTTTTCCCGCACCGAAACACCCAGTATCCTGGCTGCTTCAGCGGCTTCCGTATAACGCGTTTCCACGGTACCCCGGGTGCCCAGTTCTCCCTGTGTCAGGTCAACAATACCCGCTTTTTTTCCGCGTTGTATTTCTTTTAACAGTGTACCCGAACAACCTAATTCAACATCATCCGGGTGAACGCCTATGGCCAGAATATCTAATTTCATGGTTTACAAAACAGTTATTGCAGACAAAAAGTTTGATAGGAGCAAAAAATCCTCTTAAATCCCGATCTCTACCTGTACCATGGCATTTAAACGATTTTCAAATGCATCGTCTAATTCCTCCGATTCTCCTAACCGGTCATCTAAACCGATATATCCCTGTATTTTAAATTTATGCTTATTGAAATAATGAGAGTAACCAATTGCCTTTGTGTTCAGTTTGTATTGGTAGTCTTTGAGGCTTTTGTGCGGGCTAACAGTGGTATAGCGCAGGGTGATTTCGTCTTTTTTAGTAAATAGCTTACTACCCTGCAAATTAACGGCAACGCCAGCGGGCATTTTCAAAAAAGTAAGTTGATCATTGGGACGCTGACTGAAATCGTTGACGGAAAAGCCATCTACCTTACGATCATAGTATTCGCCCAGGAAAGCCCATCCCTGGTATTTCAGAACGGCATCGGCCATGATGGTGCGGATATTCGCCAGCAACTCTTCATCCTCGTTATAGGCACTAAACATAGGTTTACCCAGCTGCCCCCCGGTGCGATTGGTTTTAAAGTTTTTGGTATACGTAAATCCAAACGAAACCTTAGGTGTTTCCTCAAAGTCAAGGTCACCTTCAAAATAATCACCCTTGTTTTTAAAATGCCCGAAAGGCATATATTCTATACGGCCTGTATAAGCCAGTCCGTGAACAGTAGCTAACTGGCCGCGCCCGTCTCCCGATGAAACCGCAGTTCTTAATTGAATAACATGATTTTTTATTTCAAAGTCTTTGTCGATAAACAACCCGAAGTCACGGTCAACGGTAAAACGGTTGTTGGCGATAGACCGGTCAGGCATTTGCAGTTCTCCCGATGAATTGACTCTTTCCCGGTTTCCGGGTAGCTTGGTTTGTCCGAAACCGAAAGACCAGGCTTTGCCCGGTTTATAATAAAAGACGGCATCCCGTACAATTTGCGGCGCCCCGCTTTCCAGGTCCATATCCCGGTTGGCGAAGCCCAGCTGTAATTTATATTCCAGCTTGGGTGAGATCAGGAACCCTTCAAAGCGAAGGCGCAGGCGCCGGATCTGCGCTTCAAATCCGGCTTCATCTTCATTATCCAGGCGACTTAAGTACCCCGCCCTTAATTGTGCCCGGAAGCGAAAGGTCATCAGGAAATTGTCCCCTTTTCTAAATTGAAGTCCTTTTTCGTTAAATGCAACCGTTGTTTTTTCTTTTTGTGAAGTATCGGTAACCGTCTCCTGCGCATCCGCAAAAGAGCTGAGCAGGAGGCTGCTCATCCAAATTATTTTTTTATGAATTTTCATGCTGTGCAAAGAAACGAAAGATTGCCTATTGACAAATCTTGGATCGTTTGCAAAATTGATTTTGCAAACTTTTTATTATCTTTCGATTGATTGTATTGTCAAAGTTTACACATATGAAAAAAATATTGGTTTTTTTATTACTGGTTTTCAACCTCTATGTTCGTGCGCAGCATATAATTGACCTGAAAGGGCTTAAAAGTAACGGTGCTACCATTACGACCACCCAAAAATTAATTACTGTAAAATGGCCGAGCGGTCCGGCAGTTTTTTCGAAGGTGGTGCTGGATCTTGAAAAAAATCAACCGCTGTTTTATAGTATAGGGGAAGAAGCGAATGGACGCCCAGTTGAAATTGTGAAGGGATTAGACCCGGCTTTTATACTAAGACAGGGGAAAAGAACATTGAGCCCTTCAAGCGGGGGATGGGATGTGTTTTTTGATAAAGTGCCTAACCGGCCCTATACTACAGAATTGTTACAGCTTGATAAAACCAGGGCAAGCGTGCATACGACCGGATCTTCAACCGTGGTTAAAATCAATAAAATCACTTCGAGGGATTTTTCCGGTCATCTTGAAATTACATTCTACAATGGAAGTTCTTTATTCAATATTGCAGCCGTGATGACGACCGATAAAGATTCTACTGCTATTTTATATGATGCCGGACTGGTAAACAAAAAAGCATTATGGAAAAACGTAGCCTGGTCTGATGTTAAGAATACCATGTTAAGAATGGAACCTGCTTCCGGCACGCCATCAACCGATGTGGAAGTGAAATACCGCACTGTGATCGGCGAGAATGCAACAGGAAGTCTGGCTGTTTTTCCTGCCCCGCACCAATACTTCTATCCGCTGGATGAAGCATTCAATTTAAAATTTACCTGGTATGGAAAAAACTACCTGGACCTGGTACCTGATTTTGGAATAGGGATCCGGCAGGAGCCAACAGGAGACAGGAGGTTTGTGCCCTGGTTTAATGCGCCACCTCAAACACAACAGCGATTAAATTTCTTTTGCCTGGCCAGCAGTAAAAATGCGAAAGGCACCTTAGAACAGGTAAAGCGGTTTACCAATAATGATGTGTTTCCGCAATTGCCGGGACATAAAAGAATGGCCACCCATTTTCACAATGAGTTTATAATGGATGTGGTATTGAGTGGTAAACCTGTTCCTGAAAAACCAGAGTTTGTTGATGTGCTTAAAAATGCAGGATTAGATATTGTAAAGCTCGCTGAGTTTCACGGCCCCGGGCATCCCAAAGGACCAGACTCAATAAGGTTGGTAGAGCTAAAAGCATTATTTGAGCAAACCAAACGCTTGTCTGACAGCAGCTTTCTTTTGCTCCCGGGGGAAGAGGCTAATAATTTTTATGGGGGGCATTGGCTGGCATTTTTCCCCAAACCTGTTTACTGGATCATGTCGAGAAAAGAGCAGGCGCCTTTTGAAACAAAGGATCCCCAATATGGGACAGTGTACCGGGTGGGTGACAAAGAAGAAATGCTGAAGCTGCTGGAAAAAGAAAAAGGACTGGCCTGGGTGGCGCATGCGCGTACTAAAGGTTCAACCGGCTACCCTGATAAATACAAAGACGAAGATTTTTTCAAATCGGATACCTACCTGGGTGCGTCCTGGAAGTCAATACCGGCGGACCTTTCATGGCCTAAGCTCAGTGAAAGGGTATTAAAGCTGGTGGACGATATGGCCAACTGGGGACATAAAAAGCATGCGATTGCAGAGTCGGATATTTTTACGATCGCAAACCAAAACGAGATGTATGCCCATCTGAATGTGATCTATTTGAAATTAAATAAACTGCCTGCTTATGAACAGGGCTGGCAGCCTGTTTTAGATGCCATGCGTAATGGAAAGTTTTTCGTCTCTACGGGAGAAGTGCTCATACCCGGCTTCACCATCAATGGAAAAGAATCGGGTGATGTATTGAAATTATCAGGCGCAAAAAAGGTAAATATCGAAGCTGCTTTGCAATGGAATTTCCCCATGAATTTTGCAGAGATTGTTTCAGGTGACGGAGAAAAAGTATACCGAGAACGCATCAACCTCAACTATACAACGGCTTTTGGTAAACAAAAATTTTCCTGGCCGGTAGATCTTTCGGGTAGAAAATGGGTACGCATTGAAGCCTGGGATATTGCTGCTAACGGGGCTTTTACGCCGATGATCTGGCTGGAATAAGGCAAATTCAAGGTTTAATGTTTAAGGTTGGGAAAATAACATCGAACCTTAAACCTTGAACTTTAAACCATAAACCTTAATGCAGCTTCCCTTTAATCTCCTGCAGTTTCAACAACGCTTCTACAGGCGTTAAACGATTAATATCGATATCTGAAAGTAATTGCCTGATCTCGTCAAAAGTTTGGCTATGCGCGTCAAAAATAGATAGTTGAAACTTCGGATCATTCAGGCGTTTTACTTTTTCGGAAAGGTCTGCGTTAACGGGGCGGGGATTGTCAGAGCTTTCCCCTTCCATGCGTTCAGACTGTCCTTCTTCTACGTGTTGGCTTTCCAGTTGCGTTAAAATTTCATTTGCCCTTTGTATTAAGGAAGCCGGCATACCCGCCATTTTCGCCACGTGGATACCGAAGCTATGGGTACTGCCGCCCCTTGCCAGTTTCCTTAAAAAGATGATCTTATTACCTACTTCTTTATTGGTAATATGATAGTTTTTAATACGTGCAAATTTTTCTTCCAGCTCGTTCAGCTCATGGTAATGCGTTGCAAATAATGTTTTAGGCTGGTGTGGCGATTGATGCAGATGTTCTACAATGCTCCAGGCAATAGAGATGCCGTCATAAGTAGAAGTACCGCGGCCAATTTCATCAAGCAGGATCAGGCTTCGGGGAGTAATATTATTGATGATGGCAGCGGTTTCATTCATCTCCACCATGAACGTACTTTCGCCACCGCTTAAATTATCAGACGCCCCCACACGGGTAAAGATCTTATCGGTTAAAGATATTCTAGCTTCTGTAGCCGGAACAAAACTACCGATATGCGCCATTAAAGTGATCAAAGCCGTTTGCCTTAACAGGGCCGATTTACCACTCATATTGGGACCGGTAAGAATAATGATCTGCTGATCCGTTTTATTAAGCTCCGTGTCGTTATGTATATAGCTCTCGCCAACCGGCAGGCGGCGCTCAATTACCGGGTGCCTTGCTTCTTTCAACAACCAATCGTCCCCTTCATGTAATTCGGGCTTCCGGTATTGATAATGGATCGCATTATGGGCAAAACATGCCAGGCAGTCAATTACTGCCAGTAAGTTACCATTGGTTTGAATGGGATGCAGGTACTTAAAAAGTTCATTCAGCAACTCATCGTATAACCGTAATTCGAGCACCAATATTTTTTCTTCGGCACCGGTTATCTTTTCTTCGTATTCCTTTAATTCGGGTGTAATATATCGTTCGGCATTGGCCAGGGTTTGTTTCCTGATCCAGTTTTCGGGCACCCTGTTTTTATGGCTGTTGGTTACTTCGAGGTAATAACCAAATACATTATTAAACCCGATCTTTAAAGAGGTGATGCCTGTTTTCTCTGCCTCAGCGGCCTGCATCTTGGCCAGGTAGGCCTTGCCGCTTTGCGATATTTCGCGTAATTCATCCAGTTCGGCCTGAATGCCATTATTAATAAAACCCCCTTTCACAGCAACTGCCGGGGGGGTATCCATGATTTCCTTAAAGATCTTTTCAGCGATCTCAGGACAAGGATCTAAAGCCTCGCCTATAAGTTGCAGGTAATCGTTACTATGTGCCGTACAAAGTTCTTTTACGATTTTTACCTGCTGTAATCCTTTAGCCAGTTGCAATACTTCACGTGGATTAATTTTTTTGGTAGGGATTTTGGCTACCAGCCTTTCTATATCACCACAAAGTTTAATGGCTTGTACCAGCTCGTTCCTCAGATCTGTTTCCTTGATCAACGTCTCTACCAGTTCCAGGCGCTCATTTATTTTATTGATATCGATGAGCGGAAATAAGAGCCAGCGTTTCAGCATACGGGCGCCCATAGGCGAAGCCGTATTATCCAGTACTTTTAATAAAGTGTGATCTCCCTCATTGTTGCCATAAATCAACTCAAGGTTCCGTATGGTAAAGCGGTCCATCCATAAGAAATCATTGCGCTGAATGCTTTGTAAGGATGTAATATGTTGCAGGTTGGGATGCTCTGTATCTCTTAAATAATGAATGATGGCTCCGGCTGCGGTTAATCCATTTTTCTGCTCTTCAATCCCAAAGCCTTTAAGAGAGTGGGTTTGGAAATGCTTGAGCAAAGTGTCCTGGGCATAGTTCTCGTCAAAGATCCATTCATCCAGGGTATACACGTACATTTTGCCACCAAAAAACTCTTTAAACTTTTTCTGCTGGTGGCGTTGAAAAACTACCTCCGAAGGAGAAAAGCTCTGTAATAATTTATCAGCATATTCCCGGTCGCCTTCTGCTATTAAAAATTCCCCGGTAGAGAGGTCCAGGAATGCCAGGCCAAACTGGTTGTCATCTACGAAATGTATGCCAGCCAAAAAGTTATTGCTCTTATATTCCAGCAGTTTGTCATTAATTGCGGTACCCGGTGTGATCATTTCGGTAACCCCTCGCTTTACTATGCCCTTGGCTTGCTTGGGATCTTCCAGCTGATCGCAAATGGCCACCCGGTAGCCGGCTTTCACCAGTTTATGCAGGTAAGTGTCCAATGCGTGATGGGGAAATCCTGCCAGGTCTAAAGACGCTGCCGCGCCATTATTTCTCTTGGTTAAAGTGATACCTAAAACCTGCGAAGCAATCACAGCATCCTGGCCAAAAGTTTCATAAAAATCGCCTACACGAAATAGTAGCACCGCATCGGGGTATTTTTGCTTAATAGCCTTATGCTGCTGCATCATCGGCGTTTCTTCAATATTCTTCTTCGCTTTAGACATGGGCGACAAAAATAGGGGAATTGAAAATCCCTGTCAATACCCGGCGCTGTTTGGTTGAAAGCTTGTGTAAAACTGGTTGGTTGTCCTGGGCTTAACCGCAACAACGCCATGACAAAGAAAAGGGGCATATCGTTCTCACAGGTTGAGCCCGAGGATATTTAGGGGTTATTTGAAAAATGTTAAGTGGCCGGCATGGATGTTTGCATATTGATTCCCTATTTTTGTATCATGTTCATCACAACTGAGTATATATCCCGCTATCAGTTAGCAGCCATTAAATGCAATGGCTTATGGAACAATATCATCCGCCGACCTTCTTAATTCCTCACTTCTTACCGGAACCTTTTAATTGCCGGGCTGGTCAGCAGCCGGGGAAACCTGTTATCTGTGTAATCAATTTACCAATAAGGCCTGTACGGGCATTCTTATTTTTATAAATAAACAATGATGAAATGAGCCATAAGAATTTCGCATATCCAAAGCGATGATTACTTGGCGAATAATTACATGTGACCATTAAAAAAACAAAAATAAACACATGAAAACAATTATAGAACCCTTTCGTATTAAGTCAGTAGAACCCATATTTGTAACTACTCCTGAAGAGCGGGAATCGATTTTGAAAGCCGCATTTTATAATCCTTTTTTGATCGACGCCCGCCATGTGTTAATTGATTTGCTTACCGACAGCGGAACCAGTGCCATGAGCAGCCACCAATGGGCAGGAATGATGCAGGGCGATGAATCTTACGCGGGGAGTAGCAGCTTCTTTCATTTTGAGCGCGTGGTCAAATCAATTACCGGTATGCCTTTTATTATTCCAACCCACCAGGGGCGGGCTTCCGAAAAAATACTGTTTAGCATTTTGGGTGGTAAAGGCAAATTTTTTGTAAGCAATACTTTATTTGACACCACAAGGGCCAATATAGAATTTAGTGGTGCAACAGGCATCGACTTATTATGCGAGGAAGGAAAGCATCCGGCTATTCCTGCGCCTTTTAAAGGAAACCTGGACACCGGGGCATTGGCACAATTTATCAAAGAAAAGGGTGCTGAAAATATTCCTGCTGTTATACTAACAATCACCAATAATTCAGGGGGCGGACAGCCGGTAAGTATGCAAAATATTAAAGCCGTAAAAGCTATATGCGCTGCCCACCAGATACCTTTTTATATTGATGCGTGCCGTTTTGCAGAGAATGCTTATTTTATTAAGCTCAGGGAGGATGGCTATCAGAATAGTAGTATCGAAGATATTGCAAAGGAAATGTTCTCTTATGCCGACGGCGCAACTATGAGCGCCAAGAAAGATGCCTTTGCCAATATCGGCGGTTTTCTGGCATTGCATAATGAAGCGCTGGCCAGGGAGTGTCGCAATCTGTTAATTATTACGGAAGGATTTCCTACCTATGGAGGATTGGCGGGAAGAGACCTGGAAGCTATTGCCATAGGATTGAAAGAAGTAATGGAAGAGCCGTATCTGCAGTATCGTATCCGCAGTATAGAATACCTCAGCGATAAGCTGCATGCTGCAGGAGTGCCTGTAATGCGTCCTGCGGGAGGACATGCTATTTACATCGATAGCAAGGCTTTTTTGCCGCATATCCCGGTAACACAATACCCCGGGCAGGCGCTGGTTTGTGAGCTCTACCTGGCCGGTGGCATCCGGTCGGTGGAAATTGGCTCCTTAATGTTTGGCAAATATGATGAAGCAGGTGCGCTTGTACCGGCGGCGATGGAACTGGTTCGTCTGGCGATTCCCCGCAGGGTGTATACCCAAAGCCATATTGATTATGTGGCAGAAGTGGTGATTGATGTATTTCAGCGCCGGGAAATGATAAGAGGTTTAGAGATTACGGAGGAAGCGCCCCTGCTCAGGCATTTTACGGCAAAACTGAAACCAGTTGTTTAACCGGGCAGATTGCGTCAAAGGAGCAGTGCAACATGCTTACTTGTTGCACTGCTTTTATTGTAATACAGATGGGTTTATTTATTGAGCTTATCAAAAGCGCTTATGACTCGGTGTATTATTGTATTAAGAATGATAAAGAGATCTTTTATAAAACCCGAAGGGTTGGTATTCTTCTAATAAAATGTGCAGGAAGAGAAATAAACCCTGGAAGGATGAATTGATTTTTCAATTTTGCATGCTATATCTTTTGAGAGGTAGAATAGTATCAGTCCATGCGGGATTTTTGTTCCCAATTTAGTTATTGTTTGCAACAATACCATTCCTTCGGAATTGGTAAGCATGTTACATTTTCAAAAAAACGCTTAAGATGGCTTTTTATGTATAGGAATGATATAAAAATTTTATAAAACTCGCAGTGTTGGCGTTCTTCTAACAGGGTGTGCTTTAAATCAAATAAAACCCAGAAAGGGTGAAGTTGATTTTGAATGCCCGGCTTGCAATATTTTTTGAGGGGTAGCATAATATCACCCCGTGCGGGGTTCCTGTCCTCAATTTAGAGCTCGTTTACAATAATACCATTCCTTTGGAATTGTGTAAGCATGTTGAATTTTCAAAAAGTGCTTATAATGGCTTTTTATATATAGGAATGATATAAAAAATTTTATAAAACCCGAAGGGTTGGTATTCTTCT
>JBCNOR010000350.1:0-5824 GCA_039593785.1 Niabella sp.
AGGCCACTTTGGCTTGCATGGCTAAAACGGCGCCTTGCGATACTCTCCATTTATCAGTATTGTTCGAGTACCTTCCTGGGGGAATCAACCCCTTTGCCGCTGCCAGGTCAGAGCTGATCTGGTTGTACACTTCTCCTTTCGGCACACGCTTGGAAACTTCATCAGCCTCAGAAAAGCTTTTCAATGGTTTGAGTAACAACGGAACATCGCCAAAGGCATTTACAAGATCGAAATAATAGAATGCCCGAAGAAAATAAGCCTGTCCAAGTTGATAGTTCCTGCTTGCATTGTCGATTGATAATTTAGACATGAGTGCATCATCTGTAAGATAGCTAATGGCCAGGTTCGAGCGCGAGATACCCTCATAGTCATAACTCCATTGACCATTAAAGCCACCGTTGTCGGCCGTAAAGCTCCAGGACGTAAACTGATCCATCCATGCCTGGTCGCCATCGGGATTCCATTTTTTTTGCATGTCGCCTGAGGCAATATCCTGGATAATGAAGTCGTTTCTCAATACCAATCCTCTTGGCCAGTCCCAGTTTCCTAAAAGATTGAGGGTACTTGCCAACATCTGGTAGGATGAGTTTACAGCACCGGTAACAGTGCCTACCTGCGGATCGGTATTCACCTGTTCCGGTGTTAAAAGACCTATCGGGTCCCTGTCTAAGTTTTTCATACAACCTGCCGAAAGTAACAGGGCTGCGGGCAATACAAATTTATATATGGCTTTCATCTGTTTATTTTTTTACTTTAAAATAGAGTAGACGTAAAATTTTAGAATCTGACATTGATGCCCAGCATTACATTACGCGATTGCGGATAGGTTCCCTGGTCTATCAATGCGGTAGATTCGGGGTCCAGGCCGGTATATTTTGTAATGGTAAACAGGTTCTGTGCAGACACATACAACCGGCAATTCTGGAATACGGTACCGGGCTTTACCACACGGCCTAAGTCGTAGCCGAGCTCTATGTTTTTCAATCTTAAATAGCTGGCGTCCTCTACAAAAATGCTGGATACGAGGCTGCTGCCGTTATCCTGGAAGGTGGAGCGGGGCATACTATTGGTACTGCCTTCACCGTTCCAGGCACCCAGTGTAGCAACCGTATGATTAAACGGGCGGGAATCATAGTCTATGATTTTCTTCAGGTCATTGTAACGTTCTACCCCCTCTACGCCCTGGAAAAGAAAGGACAGGTCCAGTCCCTTATAACCCAACCGGAAATTCGCTCCATATACAAGCCGGGGATTAGGATTGCCAATATGCGTTCGGTCGTTGTCGTTAATAATACCGTCGCCATTCAGGTCTTTAAAACGAATGTCGCCGGGAACCTGCGAAGGGCTGCTTACCCCGTGCAAATGGCTGGCTATTTCGGCAGTGTTCTGGTAAATACCTTCCATTATATATCCAAAATAGGAGTTTAAAGGATGACCCGCTTCTGTTTTGGTAACAGGGCCGGTTAGGTTGGGCAGATTGGGATGTAGTTTTATCACTTCGTTTTTAAGCGTAGCTATATTGGCACTAATACCATAAGTGAAATCGCCGGATAAATTGTCGTAGCTTACGGATGCTTCAAAGCCTTTATTGGTAACGGTACCCGCATTTACCATTGTTGCAGAAACATTTCCAACAAGCGCCGGCAACGATCGGGGTAGCAAAATATCTGACGTGGTCTTCTTAAAATAATCGAAAGTGAATATCAGTTTATTTTTTAATAAGCCCAGGTCTAACCCGATATTGTCCTGGCGTGTACTTTCCCATTTCAGATCAGGGTTACCATATCTTGAAATCAAATATTGCTCGCCGTTTTTTCTTAATAAAGTGAGATAGGTATAATTGTCTATTTCCTGGTTACCCAGTGTGCCGGTGCTGGCCCGTAATTTCAGGTCCGATATCCAGTTTACATTATCCATAAAACTTTCCTGGGATATTCTCCATCCGGCAGATACAGATGGAAAATACCCCCATTGATTTTCTGGGGAAAAACGTGAAGAAGCATCTGCCCTTAAGCTGGCTGTAACAAAGTATTTATTACGGTAATTGTAATTAGCAGAACCAAATAAAGAGAATAAGGCCCACTCCGAAGCTGTACCACTGTTCCAAAGATCCTTTGCTGTGCCGCCAAAGTCCATATATTGGAAAGTAGGTTGTGTATACTCAAAACGTGCGCGGGAGGCTCCAAGGGAAGAAGCACGGTTTTGTATATATTCTGTACCACCCAGTATGCTAAAGTTGTGATCGCTTATTTTTTTTGTGTACTGCAAAGTATTGTTCCATGTGATGGTAGTCTCCTGGCCACGGTTTTCGTTGAGGCTATTGGGTCTGTTCTGACGTCCCATTCCTTTATCGCCATCAGCACCGCCACCATCAACATCTCCAAAGTTTTGGTTGAAAGCTTTGTTATGCAGCATATTCAGGTCAATACCAAAATTGGTTCTGAATTTTAACTCCTTATTTCGCAAGAATGCGTATTCAGCGAAGGCGTTTCCAAAGGTTTTTAAATTTACCCTTTTGTCGTTGGTGAAATAAGCTAAAGCAATAGGGTTGGCGCTGAATTCGTAACGATTTGCCGAACCGCTCCAGTTGCCTCCATTGGCCTGTACGTTCCTGTAAAAGAAGGGCAGGTCGGTATACGGATCTTCTGCCGAGTAAGTGGGATCCGAAGGGTCTTTAAAAACTGAAATTACCGGTGGTCTTAAAAAGGCATGACGTATGATTCCGGGTGCATCGCCGCTGGAAGATATTTTATCCTGGCGTATATTGGTAATTTGCAGGTTGGCGCCCACTTTCAGCCGGTTTGTTAAATTGCCGATCACATTGCTTCTGAAATTGATTCTTTCATACTGGTCATTATCATAAATGACGATACCATTTTGCTTGTAGTATCCACCTGATATCAGGTATTGAACCGATTCGTCACCACCGCTGGCGGTAACAGCTACATTCTGGCTCCGCCCGGTCGTAAACAGCTCATCCAGCCAATTGGTATTGGCCAGGTCCGTTCTCGCTTTATCCGCGGTATAGGGGTTAGTGCCTGTATTGCCTGAGTTATTCCAGCTTTCTTCCATTTTGTTCATGTACTGGCTGCTATTGAGCATAGTAGGCAGGTTGGCTACTTTATGAAAGCCTGTGAAGTAGTTGACTTCTACAGAAGGTTTGCCTTTTTTCCCACCTTTGGTGGTTATCACAACCACGCCGGAGGCGGCTCTTGAACCATAAATGGCCGCTGCAGCTGCATCTTTCAGCACAGTCATACTTTCAATATCCTGTGGATTCACAAAATTGATATCACGGGAGGGAATACCGTCTACTATAAAGAGCGGATTATTGTTTCCGATCGTTCCATTACCCCGTATTCTTATTTCTATACCATCGCCGGGTGCGCCCGTACTCTGGGTTACCTGTACCCCGGCCACACTTCCCTGTAATAGCTGTCCTACGTCGGGTACACGACGGGTGCTGAGGTCTGCCATATTAACACTTGCAGCGGCACCGGTAATCGTACTTTTTCTTTGAGTGGTATATCCGACTACCACAATATCGTCCATCGACTGAGCTGAAGGCGTCATCGTAAAAATAAACTCGGTCAAACCGCTGGTATTGACTTCCAGCTCCTTGTATCCGACGGAAGAAATAACCAGAATGGCATTTTCGGGTATATTGATGGAGAATGAGCCATCGCTACCCGATACGGCAGCATTACTGGTACCTTTTACTGAAATAGTGGCTCCTGCCAGGGGTTCGGCATTGGCCGAAACCACTTTACCGGATATATCCCGGCCGGTTTGCTGAGCAAAACTGCTAAGGGTAATTAGAAATAATGCGAGGCTGAAGCTAAGCAGGCGAAGTGCGCGGGGCCATTGGGATCCCGCGACGGACAAACAATTTTCGTTCGGTTGTTGTATCATATTGATGGCTTTAGAATTAAATCGTTTTTACATTTTCATACCAGTACAGCCCGGATGGATGAGTTTACTTTTTTGACAAGCCGGGAACCTTTCTTTTTTTGATGGCGGTGGTAAACCCAATATCTGAACAGGCAATCACTGTTCTGATGATTGATCAAAACTACAGTTGCGTACCCGCGAAACAGGTGTACCATTATTGCATTTTACTGTATTATTATTGCAAAAGAAGGCTTTTTGTCTTTGTTAAAGACTTGATTTTCAATTTTAAAGAAAATTCAGGTTTTTAGTTCGCTGTTTTTCCGGTAATCCTGAGGGGCGCATTCATATCTTTTTTTAAACTCGCGGAAAAAGTAAGATTCATTATTAAAACCGCTGTTCAGGAATACTTCTCCCACCGGCATGTTCGTATGCACCAAGAGGTCGGCGGCCCTGGCCAGGCGGATATGTTTGATAAATTCTCCGGGGGTCATTCCGGTCAGGGATTTGGTTTTCCGGTATAGCTGCATCTTACTCAGGAAGATGGTTTTTTCGAGTAAGGCCGCATTCAACTCAGGGTTTAGTATTTCCTCCCTGATGATCCCGGTAAGCTGTTCAAGAAAAGCCTTATCATCTTTTTTGATTCCGGCGTCGCGAACCGGGACATTACTATTATCTGTGTTTTTAAATAATTGCTGGATCCTTTTTTGGTATTCAATCAGTTTTCTAACCCTTACTTTCAGGTTAGAAGTGTTAAAGGGTTTAGAAATGTAGGCATCGGCCCCTGCTTCATAGCCCTCAATATGTTGTTCTTCCATTGACCGGGCCGATAGCAGGATAACCGGTATCTGGCAGGTAGCCGGCGTTTCTTTGATCAGTTTGCACAATTCCAGGCCATTTAACTTAGGCATCAGGATATCGGCTATAACCAGGGATGGCATATACGTGTTAATTAACGCTACAGCCTGTTGACCATCTTCCGCTTCGTAAACGATATAATCTTTTTTTAAAATATCTCTAAGCAGGTAGCGAATCTCGGCCTCGTCATCTACAACAACCACAATATCCTTATCAGTGTTCAGGATTTCTTCCATAGCAGCCGTTTTATTCCCTATATTGGCGGAGCGTACCAGGCTATCAGATGTCATTACTGTAAATAATTCCGACGGCGTGGCATCTGCCACAGGCTGATCTTCAACCTGCTGATGGACATTTTTTAGAGGTATGGTGGTTGTAAAGCAAACCCCGTCCCCGAGATTTTCAGCAATAATAGTTCCGTCCAGCAGGTTTACCAATTGGGAAGTAAAAGCGAGTCCAATACCTGTACCAAAAGTGTCCGGAGCATTTTTTATATTATCACCAGTATAAAATTTCCTGAAGATGTCCCGTAGCTGGTCTTCTGGTAGCTGAACCCCTGAATTAAATACCTGCAGGCAAAGCTGGTGGTCTCTGACGGAGGCCCCAAAGCTGATGCGCTCTCCCTTATTAGTGTATTTAAAAGCATTGGATAATAAATTAAAAAGGATCTTTTCCAGTTTATCCTTATCCATCCAACCCATCATCTCGCCTGCAATTTGGTAATCATATTCCAGGTTACCCTTCTCGGCAAGCGGTGCAAACGGTTCTACAATATTGGTTAATAAGTCCGTCAGGTTTAGATAACTGAAATGGTTTTGCGTATATCCGGTATCCGCTTTTCTGAATTCAAATAGCTGGTGTAACAAATAGGTGAGTTTGGCCGTTTGTTGTTTAATTAAAGACAGGTATTTGCCCTTATCGTCTTTGACAACCAGCGTATCTGCTTTTTCCATGAAACGTTCAAACCCGCCCATGATAAGGGTTAAAGGTGTTTGCAGTTCGTGCGCTATATTGGTGAAGAACCCGATTCGATTTTCATGCACTTCCTCTTCCTTTAAGCGCAGCAGTTGTTCTAATT
>JBCNOR010000351.1:0-5766 GCA_039593785.1 Niabella sp.
CATTGCTAAAACAGACTTCACCTTTTATAAACATACCGAATCATTGAGAGCTTTACTAGGCTATAAAATAACGCCTGCCATAGAAGTAACCTTAGGCCCTTCCATCAACACTTATAAATATTCTGAGTCGAACGTTTTGTGAAACAATTATATCTGGACGTACCGGGATGATGAATACTCTTTTGCCCTGACGCTGGGCGCAAATGCCGGCGTACATTTTAACTTGTAACCCACAACCCATCAAACAACTAAAACAAGAACAGATGAAACAGTTATTATCATTAGCAGTTATTGTATTGATCATTTTAACAACAGGATGTAAAAAGGTTTTCCCTGATGGTCCTGCTGTTGAAGAAAGTCGAACCGTAGGAGATTTTACCAGGATAGAAGCAGCTTTCAGCGGCAATGTGGCATTTGTTCAGAATGCCTCAAAATCTGTGACCGTAAAAGCGGCCGACAATTTACAGAGCTATATTATTACAGAAGTAAAAGGTAATACACTGGTGCTCAAAACAAAGCCAAATGTAGATATCAGAGGTAGTAGCGTTACTATATATGTGTCTAATCCCGCTATCAACGGCGCTACTATTTCCGGATCGGGAAATATCAGTTTTAATACAGATCTTAATACAACCTCACTCGACCTGCGGGTAAGTGGCAGCGGCAATATTTACGCGCCTAAATTAACGGCCACCAACCTGGAAGCGGAGATTACTGGCAGCGGCGATATTACCATCGATGGTGGAGCAGTAGCTACACAGGATATCAGGATCACCGGCAACGGCGATTATCACACCCAGCAAATGCGCAGCGAGCAGGCTAAGGTAAAAGTGAGCGGTTCGGGCGAAGCCAAACTGTGGGCAGACAATAAGCTGGATGTACAAATCTCCGGTAGTGGCGATGTATGGTACTCTGGTAACCCATCCGTCAATACCAGCATTTCAGGTTCCGGCAAAGTGCGGAAATTATAATACACTTAAAACATAAGTTATGCTCATCGCAAGTGTTATTTTATACTTCATAAGGAGGTATAAAAAAAGAAAATTAAATCCTCCCGTTGCAAGCTTATCTGTTTGATAAGGCGGGGAAAGAAAACCTATTTTATCATCTTAGCCTTTAGTATTATTATGTTCCATAAAAAAGAAAAATACGCCGTTATAACCGGCGCCAGCCAGGGGTTGGGTAGTGCTTTTGCAAAAGAATTGGCGGCACAGCAATTAAACCTCGTGCTGGTGAGCCTGCCTGGGCAAAATCTTATCGCATTTGCAAAATTCATCAGCAATACCTACCAGGTACAGGTTCAGCATTATGAAACGGACCTCTCTGTTAAAGAAAATGTACTGGCCCTTTGTGACTGGATCAACCAGCACTTTGAAGTGCAGGTGCTGATTAATAATGCAGGGCTGGGAGGCACCAAAAAGTTCACCGAAGCCTCGATGCAGTATATCGACACCATTATGCAGGTGAACGTGGTAGCTACTTCGCTGCTTACCCACCAGCTGCTTCCCAACCTCCTGCAACAAAAAGAAGCCTATATTTTAAATGTGTCCAGTATGGCGGCTTTTTCTCCCATTGGCTATAAAACGGTATACCCCGCTTCTAAAACCTTTATTCATTCGTTCTCAAGAGGATTGAGCGAAGAGTTGAAAAATACCGGAGTGGTCGTAAGTGTAGTAAATCCCGGCGCGATGGCGACCAACGCTGATGTAACCAGCCGTATTAAAAAATTAGGTTTTATAGGGCGTCTTACTTTACTAAAACCAGAGAAAGTGGCTGGTCGTTGTATCCGGCAACTATTTAAAAAAGACCGGGTAATTATGGTCAATCACTGGAGCTGGCTGGCCATGGCTTTACTACCTATCTGGATAAAGCTACCTTTACTGACGAATAATATAAAAAAGGAAATTGTATGACGGTAATGGTTACCGGTATCAGCGGATTGCTGGGCACTAACCTGGTCTTCCTTTTACTGGAAAAAGGCTATCATGTAAAAGGTGTTGCCCGTAATATCAGCAACCTGCCTTTTGGAGCACATCCCAGGCTGATGCTGATTCAAAGCGAGCTTACAGCCGATCTGTCCACTCATTTAAAAGACACAGATTGTGTAATACATGTAGCCGCGCTTACACAACAGAATATCATTCGTTATGATGAGTACCACCGCGTTAATCATACAGCCACCGCACTACTAGTGGAGGGAGCCATTGCTGCGGGTGTACCACAATTTATTTATGTAAGTACCGCAAATACTATCGGCTATGGTATTCAACAGGGTTCCAAAACACCGGAAGATCAGCCCATGCGAAAGCCGTTCACCCGCTCCTTCTACGCCCAGAGTAAGGCAGCGGCTGAAGCATACCTGTTACAACAAACCCATAGAATAAAAGTACAAATTGCAAATCCTGCCTTTATGATAGGCCCTTATGACAGCAAACCCAGCAGCGGGGCCATTATCCTGATGGGTATGCGCAGGCGCCTGCTCTTTTATCCGCCTGGTGGTAAAAATTTCGTTGCGGTAAAAGATGTAGCTGCCGGGATAGAAAAAATGATCCACCAGGGTGAAAACGGCAGGCGCTATCTCCTGGCGGGAAACGACAATCTCAGTTACCGGGATTTTTTTAAACTGCTAAAAAATTATACCGGGCAAAAACAGCGGATGATCGCTATCCCTTCTTCCCTGCTTCAACTGGCAGGTTACTTGGGAAACCTGCTTAGGTTCTTCAATATAAAAACCAGTTTATGTACTAATAATATGCGGATACTCCGCATAAAAAACTACTACAATAACACTACCTCTGTCCGGGAATTAGGGTTGCAATACCAGGATATCAGCCGGGCGATTGCCGAAAGCGTAACCTACTTTAAAAAGCATTTTCCCCATTAAACCCATCTATTCTCTCCTTTAAAACGTTTGTGGTTATTTCTCCACATAAAAAACCATTGCGGGCTTTATAAATTTTGTATTTTAGATTTTTAACCGCAATGATTTGAGAGAGGCCTTATTTATTAAGAAGAACAAAGACCGCTGGCTAAAGGACGAAGCTGAACCACCTGTATCACCTGATGAAATGGCCAGTGCTTTTACCCAAACGATAGATGACCTTGCATACGCTAAAACTTTTTACGCCAGCAGCAAAACCACCAATTACCTGAATAAGCTGGCGGCACGGATGTACCTGGATATTTATAGGAACCGGAAGGAAGAAAGTAGCCGTCTAAAAACCTTCTGGAGGTATGAGCTGCCACTCACCATCCGCAAACATCACAGAACTTTGTTATTCTCATTTGTACTTTTTACGGTTTTCTTTTTGTTGGGCTTTTTTATTTCGCGCCAGGATGTGGAAGTAGCCCGTAATTTCTTTGGGGATGCCTACGTCAATCAAACCATCGAAAACATTGAAAAAGGAAACCCCTTTGGCATATATGAAGGTGGTAACCCTTTATTAAGCTGGCTGGGCATTATGATCAACAATATCAAAGTAGCATTTATATTTTTTGTATCGGGTATTTTTTGTGGTATACCCACCATGTATAAGCTGGCGGAAACCGGGGCGATGGTGGGCATTTTTGACCAGTTATTTGCATCACATGGTTACGGCCTGCAATTCTGGCTGGTGGTTTTTGTACATGGCATGCTGGAAATAACGGCCATTATTGTAGCAGGCATGGCAGGATTCGTTCTCGGGAAAAGCTTCTTATTTCCGGGCACTAAAAAACGTATAGAAGCATTTAGAGAAGGTGCGAAAGATGGCGTAAAGATCATGATAGGTATTATGCCTGTTTTTGTTATCGCGGCTTTTTTTGAAGGCCTTATTACAAGGTTGTACAATGATGCGTCCTGGCTGACTTCGCTAGTAACAGCCGCCTCCACCGTTTTCGTAATATGGTATTTTATTATTTACCCCATACAGCTCCATAAAAAAGATAAAGCGAAAGCTCTGTTGAACAAGCAAATCCTATGAGTTTCAAAAGGTATCATTTGTTATTTATATTGCTGCTGACCGGCATTTTAACAGGCAATACCGGGCGGGCACAAACTGATGCCATTGACTCCCTGTCATTTGTGGAGCCTCCTGTTGCAGATACCATTCTGCAATCAGAAGAGAAATATGATGAAGAGAATTATGAAAGCGAAGAGTCTTATGAAGATTCTATACAAAGGGCTCAGACCAATGCGTTTGACACTTTGAGCCGTAAAGCAGTACCCATTGCCTGGCATCAACTTCCGGCTAATTATATCGACAATTTAAAAAAGGATGAACATTTTGATTATGTAAAGAATGGCATCCCAGACCCTGAAAAACGGCAGGCTCCTGAAATGAACTTCTCGATTGGTGAAATATGGATATATGTAGCCATCATCGTTTTTCTTTTGCTATTGGCCTGGTACCTGAAAGAGAACAACCTGCTGTTTTTCAGGAAAAAGCCGGCTGTTATCCAATCTGCTCCGCAGGAAGAACTATTAAAAGATATTTTTTCTATTGAATACGAAGCCGCAATAAAAGATGCCCTGGGCAATAACAATTACAGGCTGGCTATAAGGCTTCACTATCTTCAATTATTAAAGATGTTATCGGAAAAAGGAATGATCCAGTACCAGCCGGATAAAACCAATTTCGATTATATGTTGCAGGTTCGCCAGACACCCCACTATCCTGAGTTTTCGGGCCTGACCCGTCAATATGAGTATAGCTGGTATGGCCTGTTTCCTATCAGCCGGACTCAGTACGACCAGGTAGATCAGCTATTTACTAATTTTCATAAAAAGATAGGCGAATAGTGAAGAAAGCCCTGCCTTACATATTAACTGCGCTGCTGATATCATCTGTTATCATTTACCTGGCTGCGTTGCGCCCGTCGCCCAAAAGCAGAAAGTTAAGCCTGAAGATAAGCCTGGATAAAAGAGACAAAAATCCTTATGGCGCTTTTGTATTGCATGAAAGCTTAAAAAAATTCTTTCCCCGCGCCGGGTTTAAAATAAATTATGAATACCCCGGAGATAGTAAGATTTTCGGCCATAATCCTCAGAACCAATTATATGTTATCATTCAGCAGGATTTTTTCCCACAGGATTATGAGATAGACGACCTGATTAACTATATCCAAAGAGGTAACAGTGTATTTATAAGTACTCTAAACACCAATTCCCAACTACCCCGCTTTATAAGGGCAAATGTGGAGAAAAGCAATTACATAGATGAAGATATAATCGAATACGACAGCGATTCTATGCAAGCCGCAATCACCACTCCCCCATTCCAGGGACAACGTCAGTTTGGCTATCCTGGATACAGAATCGAAAGTTTTTTAAACCGGTCAGATAGCAGTATTTCCGAGATATTGGGATATGGATATAATGGTGAACCCAATTTCATACACTTACAAAAAGGAAACGGTCACTTATATGTTCATACATCCCCGATCGCTTTTAGTAATTATTTTCTTTTATACGATAATAATATCCAGTATTTCGAAAAAATTTTCTCTTTGTTCCCGTCTGCTACCCCTGTTGTAATATGGGATGAATACTTTGGACGGCCTCATGCAAAAAATAACAATAAGAAACAATGGTTCAGGTTTATCATGAAGAACGATTACTTTAGGGCGGGTGTTTTAACGGCATTAGCACTACTCCTTATTTATACCTTAACCGAGTTTCGCCGCAGGCAAAGGGTTATACCTGTTATCAACAGCCCTACTAACGATTCTCTTGAATTTGTAAAAACGATGGGATTACTATATTATGAGCGGGGGGATCATGGTAAC
>JBCNOR010000352.1:0-5754 GCA_039593785.1 Niabella sp.
AATGAAACGGTTGAAGCTTTTTTGGCAGATAATGAACTTTTAGAACTTTTGAATGTTGCGCCCACCCAAAGTGAGGCAGCGGATATTGTACAGATGGAAGAAATTGAGAGAGAACTAATGGATGACGACGTGTTGGAATGATGTTAAACGTACGTGAAATTTTTATTCATAAATTACATCAGATAATGAATTAAAAATTTTACGGGAGTTCCTCTTGGCTAAAACAATGATAAACATTCAAGAGAAATTTTAAACTTTTGTTTTTATAACCAATGTTTGCGGTAACCATACTGGGTAATAATTCTGCAGTACCTGCGTTCGACAGGCATCCTACCAGCCAGGTATTGACAACGGCTGCGAGAAGCTTTTTAATAGATTGCGGGGAGGGAACACAGATCCAGTTAATTAACTATAAAGTTAGGCGGAGCCGCATTTCGCACATATTTATATCTCACCTGCATGGCGACCATTATTTTGGACTTATTGGACTGATCAATTCATTTGCGCTGCTTGGTCGCCAACAGGATCTTACCATTGTAGCGCCGGAGCCTTTACGCCAGATCATAGAGTTACAGCTAAAAGTAGCCGATACCAAACTGTGCTTCAACCTGCACTTTATTGCTATTACCCAAAACGGCGTTTTGTTGCAATTGCCTGATATTGAAGTAAGCTGCTTTAGAACCGATCACCGGATTGAATGCTATGGCTTTGTTTTTAAGGAACTACGCAACCCAAGACGCCTGGATATTGTAAAAGTAAAAGAGCATCATATACCGGTAAGCTTTTATGATAACCTGCAGAGAGGGGAGGACTACAAGGACGAAGCTGGTTTAATCATCAGGAACGAAGAGCTGACGATACCGGCGCCCCATCCTAAAATATATGCTTTTTGTGCAGACACACGCTATGACGAAAGGATCATCGGGCATATACAGGGAGCCGATATGATTTATCATGAAACAACTTACCACGATGCCCTGGCTGAAATGGCAATAACGCGCTTTCATTCTACCACAAAGCAGGCCGGTAGAATTGCGCAGCTGGCCGGTGTCAAAAAACTGCTGATAGGGCATTTTAGCAGCAAGTATGATAAGCTGGACGAGTTTGAAAAGGAAACACGCGAAGTTTTCCCCAATACAGATCTGGCATTGGAAGGGGTGAGTTACCTCCTGCCGTAATGATGACAGGCCTGTTTGTATTACCAGAATCTAAAAAAGCTTAATTCTTATATGAAATGACCATAAAAATTATCGAGTAATTTATACCCCCGCCCGACTGAATGTCGTTCGGGCGGGCAAGACGATGATAATTTTTATGCAAAATTCCCTGTCTGCCGACAGGCAGGCATCTGGCCATTAAAGACAATAAAAAATTAACAGATGAAAACGCAGTTCTTAAAATGTTTTTGCTACTCACTTTTGTTATCGCTCGCTTTTGGTTCCTGTGGTGATAAAAAAGAGGTTTTTGAAACAGAACAAATATCAGAGTATCTGCCCCTGCAGGTTGGAAAGTACATTACCTACCGGCTTGATTCTACTGTATTTACAGTAAGCGGAACAAAAACTGAGGTGCATAAATACCAGGTAAAGCACACGGTGGCAAAAGAAATGCTGGATGATGCCGGCAATAAAACCTATTTAATTCAACGTGCAATCAATAATGAAGCTGCAAGCGGCGCCTGGACTAATAATGGCAACTATTATATTACGCCGGCTGAAAAAAGTATTGATGTGATTGATAATAACCTGCGCGTTACCGTTTTGCAGGCTCCCTTAAAAGCTGATTTTAACTGGAATGGGAACAGCAGGCTCGCATTCAATGCCTATGAACAATTGTTTGATTTCAGCGTGGCGGGTAAGGAAACCAATAAATGGAATTTCAGGTATGAGGGTATGAGCAATTTTTCTTACGGAGGCCGGGACTACCCCAATGTATGGACGGTAGCGCAACATAGCGATTCGCTGAATATACCACCCACACCCAATTCAGTTATAGGCTATAAGGAAGTGTCAACTGAAAAATACGCAAAAGGAGTAGGGCTGGTTTTTAAGAATTTTCAGCTATACGAATATGAGGTAAGCAGTGGCTCGGCTGTACCACAATATAAAGGCTTTGGCATTACACAATGGATGGTCGATCACAACTGATCTCCTGAGCAATGATGCTTTGTGTTCACCCCAATACAAAGGGAATTAAAACCTTTGTGTAGAAGAGATGAGTAATGCTGGCTTTTATATAATGGAACCTGATTGTATGATACCTCCGCCAATTACGTCGTCTCCTTCGTAGAAAACAGCGCTTTGGCCGGGAGCAATACCTTTTACATTCTGATAAAAGCTTACACGCATGGCAGAGCCTTCCTGGTACAGGTTGCTTAATGCGCCACTGTCTTTGTAACGGATTTTAGTAGTGGCTTCCATGCCTGGTGTTATCATGTCGTATTTGATCATGTTCAGCTTACCCACCATCATTTCATTCTTGTCCAGGTCTGATTCATCACCCAGGGTGACGGTATTATCAACCGGGTCGATTTTGGTTACAAAGGCTGGTTTGCCAAGAGCTATATCCAGGCCCTTACGTTGCCCGATGGTGTAAAACGGATATCCTTTATGCTTACCCAGGATCTTTCCATCTTTATCAACAAAGTTGCCTCCGTTTACTTTTTCCTCCAATCCTTCTACCCGGCGTTTCAGAAACCCGCGGTAATCGTTGTCGGGAACAAAGCATATTTCGTAGCTCTCGCTCTTTTTGGCCAGTTCAGGATAGCCATAATCAATGGCCATCTGGCGGATCTCGGTTTTGTGATAACCACCCAGTGGTAATAGGGTTCTGCTTAAAAGATCCTGTTGTAGTCCCCAAAGCACATAACTCTGATCTTTGGTAGGGTCTACTGCTTTACTGATTACATATCGACCGTTATCATGCTGGCGGATTTTGGCATAATGGCCGGTAGCAATAAATTCGCAGGCTAAAGCATCGGCGCGTTTCAGCAGCGCCCGCCATTTGATATGGGTGTTGCACAGCACGCAGGGGTTAGGTGTGCGGCCCGCCAGGTATTCCTCCACAAAATCATTCACCACAAAATCGCCGAATTCTTCGCGTATATCTAATATAAAGTGCGGAAAACCATGTTGAACTGCTGCCATCCGGGCATCATTAAAGCTGTCCACATTACAGCAGCCGGTTTCCTTTTTACTACCGCCACTTTGGGCATAGTCCCAGGTTTTCATGGTAATGCCCACCACCTCATAGCCTTCATGGTGCAGCATAAGGGCCACTACGGTACTGTCTATACCGCCACTCATAGCCACCAGAACTTTCCCTTTTTTGCTCATTTTCTAAAAAAATTAAGTGGCAAAGATACGATTTTGATCAGATCTGCCTTTGAGGCAAAGGCAGCGTCGTCATTTGGTCTCTACCCGGTTTTGTTTAACACAAAAATGAATATTTTGTTTAGCGGCATAATTTTTAGGGGTATTTTGGTGTTTGTATCCTGATATTTGCTTTTTGTTCTTAAATTGCTCGTCCAATTTTTAAATATTATTAAAACTGAGTACTATGATTAAAATGCAGGTTATTGGCCGCCTGGGGAAAGATTGTTTGGTAAATAATGTGAACGGGAGAAATGTGATCAATTTCACAGTGGCCCACTCGGAGCGATTTAAAGACAGCCAGGGAAACCAGCAGGAAAAAACAGTTTGGGTAGATTGCGCTTACTGGACCGACCGTACAGCAGTGGCGCCTTACCTGGTAAAAGGCACGCAGGTATTTGTAGAAGGGCAGCCGGAAGTAAGAACTTTTACCAAAAGCGATGGTACGGCAGGAGCGGCTTTATCCATGCGGGTTAGAGAAGTACAATTGCTGGGTAGCAAGGTAGAGGGCGGTGCTCCGGCACAACCTCAGTCTTCTGGTTATAGCTCGGCTCCATCTAATACAGCCTCTTCTAACGCTTCATCAGTTAATGATTTCACTGAGCCGGTAGATGATCTTCCGTTCTAAGAGATGAGGTAATAATTTTTACTAAAGAGATTGTTTTATGTTAAGACAGTCTCTTTTTTTATGTTAAATATTTTCAAGGGGCCGGCATTCTGAAAATGCAGCTCTATGGCGAACTATGGTATTCTGGTGCAAGGGTACATTTTTTCAATATAAAATATACCATCAAACACTTTGTTCCAACTTTCCTTACTATAAATATGAGAAAAACCTTTCATCAGGAATGGCTCTAGCTGGTTGAGACCCGTATTTTCAGAGTCTTTGAAATTTAAAAAGGCATAAGGCAGCTTTTTTCGTTTAATCAATCTTTCCAGGCCTTCTTCTGCATTAAAATCAATTGTATAAGTAGTATCCGCAGTAACACGTCCGGCTGAACCGGTAGCGGATGTAAATGCCAGCACATAGGTTTGCGCGTCCCATTCGGATTTACGTGTAAAATAGGTGCCCATACTTTTCGCCTGATGCCGTTGTTCGCTGATTGGGTCGGTATATTTGGCAATATGCCAGTTATGAGCCCAAACAATTATTTTTTCTCCGGGATACCTAAATTTCAAAAGCCATTCTAAATTGAGAGCCATTTGTGTATCCCGGGTATCCATGGCCGCCGTAATATTTTTCAAGTGATTAGAAAGTTGATCATTTAATGCAATCAGGTTATCAAGAATAAGTATCCAGTAGTTATCGTTTGATATTTTTGTCAGGCATTCCTTTTTAATCGTAATCAAGGCCGGTTTTAATTGAATAAAGACATCTTTGTGGATATCTTCAACTTTTTTAAAACCGTTTAATAAGGTGTTTAATGCAGGTAAAAATATAGTTCTGTAATTGCTGGTGTTGGTATAAGGGATCTTCAGTGTGCTGAGTACACTATCCAGGTCTTTTGTGAGACGTTTTCTACTAAATGCTAATATTAGCTGACTGTCAAAACCACTTAAAATTAATGGTTGACTGGTTGTATATGTTTGGGGGATATAAGTGTAAAGTAAGTCTGCACAGGCGTCACACCTGGTCCATATACTAAAAATATTCTTTTTTATGAAGCTGTCAATAGACGGCGACTGTTTTGATAATTCTTCCCACCCCTGGGTGAGCCCGTAAATATCACTTTCAAATGCAAGCACATTGAAGCCTTTTTTCTCATGGAGGTATTTAACTAATCTTGTTTTTGCCAAAAAAGTAGGAGCATCTCCATGATCCTGTTCACCCAGCATTACTATTCTGGACTCTCCAATTGCGTCTCCAATGGCTTTTAAATCGTCGTAGTTTTGTATACTGGCGTCAATACCTTTAATGGGGTTAATGTGTGTATTTACATACTCGTCAAGGCTCTGATACCGGCAACCGGAAAAACTTACAAGCAGTGAAAGTAAGAGCAGAAAATTCTTCAATGTAATTTTGAATTTTTGATTCAAAATTACAGGATAGATGAGTTAGTCCGCCTAAACGAAAATTCCTATGGAAATTTTAAGGTTGGGTATTGTATAATGGCATCATCTCCATGCGGGTTAGAGAAGTACAATTGCTGGGTAGCAAAGCAGAGGGCGGAGCACCGGCACAATCTCAGTCTTCTGGTTATAGCTCGGCTCCATCTAATACAGTATCTTCCAACGCATCATCGGTCAATGATTTTACTGAGCCGGTAGATGATCTGCCGTTCTAAGCGAATGAAGTAAATAGCTTAGTGCTCCGCAATCGCGGAGCATTTTTTGCTTAGCCATACTGGCTCATGTGTAGTGGGGTTAAAGCCTAGTCGAGTGG
>JBCNOR010000353.1:0-5731 GCA_039593785.1 Niabella sp.
ACTGCGTCGAGAGGTAGTTCACCCAAGAAGGGTAGGACGTCCTTGTTGAACATTCGACGAACCTCATCGCCGCGATCTTTACGGTTGATAAGGTCTACCTAAGAATGCTTCGATTTCCCGAAGCATTCTTTTTTACGATTTTACAGGTACTGATTTTTATTTTGCGATAACTACTTTTTCAATCTTCCTGCTGTTGCCCACACTATAGATCAAAGAATAGATACCGTTAGCAAGATCCTTCGCAGGAATACTTACCGATTGATTCTTGGTGTGTGCAGCATATACCACCTGTCCTACAACATTTACCAATTGGATGTCTGCAGCAGCATTGATACCATGAACATCGATATGGATCACATCGCTGGCCGGATTAGGATATACCGTTAAGCTGTAGCTGTTGTCAAGCTCGTTAACACCCACGGGACTTGGTACTGCGTAAAAATATTGACTGTATTCGCAACCAAAATCATCATGCTCACCAAAATCCTTAAGGTTTGAGCCGGCATATTGGTATCCTTTCATCGGGATATTAGTACCGTTCAATTGTTTTACGATCAGTGCTCCCGGAGTAATCCCTGAATTTGGGCTATCATATGGCCACCAATGAAGGCCCATGCACAATGTGCTGCGTACTGTGATTTTATAAAAACCGGATGTAGTTATAGTAACAGTATCATTGTAAGTAGAATTGGTCTTTGCATTACTGCGGCTGGCAATAACGTTATTGTTCATATCGGTTATTTCCCAGCTTCCCTGCCAGTTTGCAGCGGTACCATTGGAAAGGTTACCATCAGCAGTAATATTTCCGCTCCTCATATAAGCTATCATTCTTCCTGGCCAAAGTGGTGCTACTATAAAATTTGAATGCAGCGAATCGTTAGTGGCATCGGCATCGGCCTGTCCGTTTACAGCCAATACTTTCACATTGAATTTATAATTGCCGCTTGCATTATTCTGGCTAAGGTTGGTAATAGCAGTAACCTCAGGCAATGATATTGTTGTATCGGTCAGCGAAGCCAAAGTACCATTCCAGGTGTATTGCTGAGCAGGTTGTCCTTCAACGCCGTAAGAAAACTGTATGGAGTTAATAGCGTTCTGACCGGAGTTACGAATTTTAATAACAGGTTTATTGTCTGAAGGATTTTTACGGTAATGATCCGGGTAGCTCGTCGGAGAGATGATATCTTCCATGGAAACATCCAGGGTTTTATTTACACCTCCATAATAGATAACGGCGCCGCTGACTTTATAGTTGCCCCATCCTTTAGTGCTCGAATAGTTGGTGTAGTCTTCAAATTTCAATTTAATATCGTAATTGGAGCCGGCGGTTATACCTGGCAGGTTATGATAAATAGGCACTACAGATGCACCGGGGCACCAGTTAGCTCTGTCATAGATCCAGGTTCCGCCTTGCGGATAAACATCATTAATGCCGCAATTATCTCTCCACAGCGTTTTTGTAGCTATTGAGTTATTATTAATAAGGAGATCATATTCATGGCTGTCAAATTCGCAGCATTGATTGATCGTATCGCTGCCGTGACCTGTAATAATAAATTTGGCAACAGCTGATTGTGTACCGGCTGGCGCAGTTTGATTTAATGCAGGAAAATGGTTGTTGATATTATCGGCTGCATTACCATAATCATAACCGCCATCATATAATTTGCTGATGCCTGTTACATTTCTTTCAGGAACACCTTCAATGAAAGCAAATTTGATATTGGCAGTAAAGCCTCCGGAATAGCCTGAATAATGGATACGGGAAGTAGCATTATTTTTCAGGATCGAAACAAAATCGGTTACATCAAATACATAAGGCTGTTGCCAGGTAGATGGAAATCTTGACCATCCGTTATTAGCGAATGGTGTGATCAGGCGGCTAAGCTCCATAGTATCACCTGTTGGCGTCATAACATAATTATGAACATCGTAATCCCACTGAGAACAATATTGCGATCCGGCCGGGCAGGCATATTTACCCAGGGTAAATATCATAAGTACCTTGCGGTAAGTAACACTGCCATCAGGAAAAGTAACAGCAGTATCAAAGTCATTGTAATAATCCAGCTTCACATTATTGGCCTGCACCCAGGTAGTATCGCCGGGATTAGCTTGTGCAAAACCAATAACAACCAATAATCCAAGTAAGGTTGAGTAAATTTTCTTCATAACTAATGATTGATAGCTAACTTAAGTAAAAGACTTCGACTTAAGATAAAGTTAAAATGAGTGACAAATATCCGGTAAAAGCAGTTAAATCTATACTACATAATGATGTCAATCCTTATGCTGTATAAATTTCAGGTTGCGCTGGAGACCCTGCCATTTGCTTCGTTTAATAGGAGAATGTTTCAGCAGGACCCGGAAAGTTTCTTCATCCATGGCTTCCCATTCAGATGTGCTGAGGTCGAGCAGCTGGGGCAAAGGCATTAATTCCTGCTCCGCATGTGGCTTTGAAAAACGGTTCCAGGGACATACATCCTGGCAGATATCGCAACCAAACATCCAGCCTTCCATTTTATCCCTGAATTCCGGCGCTATCAGCTCGTCTTTTAATTCTATGGTAAGATAAGAAATGCACTTACTGCCATCCACCAAAGATGCATCCACAATGGCACCGGTAGGGCAGGCGTCAATACATTTCCGGCAGGTGCCGCAGTAGTCTTTTGCAAACGGATCGTCGTAAACAAGGTCGAGGTCGGTGATGAGCGTAGCAATAAAAAAGAAAGATCCGCTTTGTTTGTGGATAAGATTGCCATTTTTCCCCACCCATCCCAGGCCGCTGCGTACTGCCCAGCTTCGCTCCAGCACAGGGGCGCTGTCCACAAAGCCACGGCCGGCTATTTCTCCGATCTCCTCTCTCAAAAGGGAAAGAAATTCATTCATTTTCCCTCTTATGACATCATGATAGTCCTTTCCGTAAGCATACTTGGCAATTTTTGGGGCATCATTATTAGCCTCTTCTCCCGGAAAGTAATTCAACAACAGGGTAATGACTGAACGGGCGCCGGGAACAAGTTTTGTCGGGTCAATACGCAGATCGAAATGTCGTTCCATGTAGCTCATTTTCCCCTGGTAACCTTTCATCAGCCACTGTTCTAACCTGCGGGCATCATCATCCAGCTTTTGGGCACGGGCAATACCGCAGTAGTCGAATCCTAACCGGCTACTGAGCTGTTTTACAAAAGTGGTATTTTTTTCAACGGAAAAAATGAGAAAATTATTTAGAAAATTACTTTATTTAAACTCAATAAATTATTTACTTACAATGTATTGTTTCCATTTTTGAATAACCTGTTCCATATCATTTGGAATGGGCGATGCAAATAACATTTGTTCCTGCGTTCTGGGATGGGTAAATCCTAATTCACGGGCATGCAATGCCTGCCGAGGCAATATTTTAAAGCAATTATCAACAAACTGCTTATACTTTGCGTGAACGGTACCTTTTACAATACGATCGCCGCCATAAGTCTCATCGTTAAATAAAGGATGGCCGATAAGCCTGGTGTGTACCCTGATCTGGTGCGTACGCCCCGTCTCCAGGCGGAATTCCAGCAAAGTTACGTAATGAAAACGTTCTAAAACTTTATAATGTGTGATAGCATGTTTGCCATGATCGCCATCAGGGAAAGCATCCATCTTTTTTCTGAAGCGCAAATTCCTGCCGATATGAGCATCGATAGTGCCTTCGTCTTCTTCAAAATTGCCCCAGGCCAAAGCCACATAACGACGATAGACGGTGTGTTTTTTAAATTGTTTTGCCAGGTCCTGCATCGCTATTTCACTTTTAGCAACCAATAATAAGCCACTGGTATCCTTATCAATACGATGAACTAACCCAACACGCGGAAGATCTATTATCCTTGATTTATCTTCTTCGGGATTCAGATACCAGGCGATACCATTTACAAGCGTTCCGGTATAATTACCGCTACCAGGGTGTACCACAAGGCCGGCGGGCTTGTCCACCACAAGGAGGTCATCATCCTCATAAATGATATTTAAGGGCATTTCCTCCGGAATAATGTCTGTCGGAATAGTTTCTCTGTGGTCAAAAACCACAATTTCCTCATGAGGCCGTACTTTATGATTGGCTTTTACCTGCTTTCCATTTACCAATATCCAACCATTGTCAATGGCTTGCTGGATCTTATTCCGGGTTGCCCCTTCGATCCGGTTCATCAGGTATTTGTCAATGCGTATCGGCTCCTGCTTGCCACTGAGCTGAATGCGCAGCTTTTCAACAGGCTTTTTCTCGTCCTCTTCAGCAATATCTTCCTCTTCTTCCCAATCTTCATCACGCAGATATTCGTCTGTATTCATAGTATTGATTATTATTAATTTATAAGAATCCAGGTGAAGCCAAATCTAAGTAGTGCATTCTGCGCCGGATAGCCCGGAGCATTGATTACATTTTTAGAAATGAACTGTTGCAATTGGTCACCTAATACAAATGCACGGAAGCGCTTGATCTTGAAATTAAAAAAGGCTGAGCATTCCGGTACGTTATCCACCTTATAGGTATCCTGGAGATAAAACTGATTGAAGTATGGCGTATAACCATCTGAATAATAAGGCGTATGATATCTCCCTTCAATACCCACAGCAACCCTGAGCGCTTTGCGGAACAGCGTTGTTTCGATAGCAAATTTATGTCGCAGCAATAAAGCAGGAAGATGAACAGGCGCATTTGCGGTAGGTTGTTGCCAGATTACTTCATTGTCCAGGGAAAAAATACCGAACCTGAATTCCTTGCCGCCATATATCTGGAGCACAGAAAGCGCATCCGACTGTTGTGTTGGCGTTAAAGAAGAATTATAGTATAAATAATTAGCTATTAAGTAATTTCTGACTCCTACTTCAACTCTTATCTTATCAATAAATACATTTCCCCACAATTGGGTAATACTTGTTTTATCGAAATCATAAGAGCGATCATAAAAATTGGTACGGAAGGTAGAATAAGCGTAAGGTGCATTGCTCAGGTTCTGCCTGAAGCCGGCAGAAAACATTCCCCATTTGCCCAGGTCTTTACCGGCGCTTGCCCGAATATCAAAATTGCCTAAAGCACTTCCGGTAAAAAAGAAAATCCCGGAAGCCTGGTACGTCCATTGGCCGGCACTGAAAGCTTCCTTTTTAATTTCTCCAAAAACATAATTTCCTACACTGGATTGGGTATTGTTTCCACTCACATAATCGGCATTGAACCGGTCGATACGATTGCCAATTCCCGCTTCGATCTGTACAAGCTCTTTCCTTTTTCCCACAAAACCGTTCAGGCTGAATTTATTATCAATAAAAAACCAATTCTGTACGCCGTATACCGAATCAGAAGCATTAAAGGTGAATGAAGGATCAATAAAGGCATAGCGGTTCGGACCATTAGGTATTGGTGTCGACTCCGGCGCCATGTCTCTGTATATGTGTTTTTCAGAATGCAGCTGCAATTGATGCTTGATCCGGAACCTTGGCGTGAACTGGATCGTTACCCCGGTTGAATCTTTATTGTAGATCGTATCTGTTTTTCCGAAGGAATAATTGTTTTGAAGGTACAGATCATAATCCCTCAAAGTATTGGTCACCGCCGCATTGCCAGACCCTAAGGATAATGCCGGCAGGTTTACGGGTACAAGCTGTCGATCAGCATAAGAGGCAACATCCAGTAAAGTATCATTTTGTATGCCGCCGTTCTCACTTTGCTTATACCTGTTGTACACGAAAGCGG
>JBCNOR010000354.1:0-5720 GCA_039593785.1 Niabella sp.
TACAGTCCGGGTACAGGCATTTTAACCATTAAAACCTTTTTCGAAGACGGGCATGTAAAAGTATCCATCAAGGATAATGGTACCGGGATTAAGGACAGTGTACGCGAGAAAATTTTTGAACCTTTCTATACTACAAAGCCGGTGGGACAGGGAACCGGCCTCGGAATGTCGATTGTAAAAGGCATTATTGACAGTCATAATGGTACCATAGAAGTGGTATCAAATTTTGGGGACGGTGCAGAATTTATCATAACTTTACCTGTAAAATATTTAGCCTGAGCGCTTTCAATATCTTTTTATGACCGTTATTAAAGTTTTATATGTTGATGATGAAGAGAATAACCTAAGCTCTTTTAAAGCAAATTTTAGACGGTTGTATGAAATATACACGGCAACTTCCGGAGCCGGGGCTCTTGATATACTATCGCAGACGGAAGTGCATGTGGTGATATCTGACCAGCGCATGCCCGAAATGACGGGAGTAGAACTGTTTAAAAGAGTCAAAAAACTATACCCCGAGCCCATCAGGATATTGCTTACAGGATATACCGATATTGAAGCGTTGGCTGAAGCCATTAATGAAGGCGATATTTATAGATATATAACAAAACCCTGGAACGAAATTGAGCTCAATAACGGCATACAGAATGCTTATGATGTTTTTAAAACCAGGAGAGAGCTAAAAGATAAGGTGGTGGAACTGGAGAAGACGAATGATGAGCTTAATCGTTTTATTTATAGTATTTCGCATGAACTGAGAGCCCCGCTGGCATCTGCTCTTGGAGTAATCAACCTCGCTAAGCTGGATAATGTTTACAGCGAATCTGAAAAAGGTCATGAATATTGGGGATTGATAGAAGACTGCTGCGCCCGCCTGGATTACAATATCACCAGCACTTTGCAGTATTACAAAAATAGCAGGTATACCAACATAAAAGAAGAAGTCGATTTTCAGAAGCTCGTTAATGACCTGATAGTGGTGCATAAGCTGGCTAATAATGTAGAAGACAAAATAAAGTTCGAGGTAAATATCGATCAGCCCGAAAGATTTGTAGGAGATGTTTTCCGTATTGAGATCATTATTGGCAATCTTATCTCCAATGCGATCAAATACCAGAATCCCGACGAAGAGAATAAGTTGATTCAGATTGATGTAAAAGTAAACCGCCTGGACGCAATCATCAGTATTATCGACAATGGACTGGGCATACTTAACGACCATTTAAATAAAATCTTCAATCAATTCTTCAGGGTTCATAACCAAAAGGGAACCGGGCTGGGGCTCTTTATCGTGCGGGAAGCCCTGGCTAAACTGGATGGGAAAATCTCTGTAGAATCGGTGGTGAATTCAGGAACAAAATTTACTTTGCGTATACCCAACGAACTATAGATTCAACCCTCTAATACCGCGAAATCTACTAATGGCGTCATTACAAACACCTAATTTGCTCATCATTATCGACGATAGTTCGTTCGATTTACGGATCAATTCGGGCATTGCCAGCCATACCAGGCTTTTCAAGCAAATTGTATGCTTCTCTTCGGCCGAAGCAGCATTGGACTTTTTGGCCGAAAATATCAGCAACCCCGAAATATTCCCGCATATCATCTTCCTCGATATCCAAATGCCTGAAATGGATGGTTTTGAGTTTTTAGAACGATATGATACTTTCCCGAAAGAATTCAAAGCGCAGAGCCACATTATAATGATCTCCTCAACGGACGATTTAAGGGATATTGTAAGAGCCGAGTCGGACAAAAATGTAGTAAAGCTCCTGAAAAAGCCGCTCCAGATAGAAGAGTTAAAAAAACTTGTCGCCAAAATTTATAAACAGTAGCAAAGCCGCAGTCCCGGGCAGGAAGACCTCTTTTAAATTAATATTTGCAACGTTGTTGCTTTTTTTTATATTTGCAGCCGAATGAAGAATAGAATTAATTGGGACGCGCTGGGGATTACCACATCTATATTATGCGCTATTCATTGTGCTGTGCTTCCTTTGTTTTTGGCCGCGCTGCCTATGTTTGGGGTAAATATTATCGAAAACCTGGCGTTTGAGATAGGAATGATCGTTCTGGCATTTGTAATCGGGTGCTATGCGCTGTGGCATGGTTATAAATGGCATCACCATAGTAAAACACCCTTAATCCTTTTTTCGGCAGGTATAGCTTTCCTGGTATTGAAGCAGGTATTTCTTGCTTATCATACTATTTTGCTGATCCCCGCGGTTATCTGTATCGTTGCCGCGCACCTCATCAATTACAGGTATTGCAGGGTGCACAACCACGCGCATGATACAGACTGTAATCATGATCATTATTAGGTGAAACAGCGTATCTTTCATAAAAACAATTTATGAAGCGTTTCATGCTGGTGTTGCTGACGGGGATATTGAGTATTGCCGGGTTGGCACAATCCAAACAGGATTCTGCGATCAAACAGATTTTAGAAAAGCAAACGGAAGCCTGGAACAAAGGTGATATTGATGCTTTTATGCAAACCTACTGGAAAAGCGATTCCCTGGTTTTTGTTGGGAAGAACGGAGTAGCCTATGGTTGGCAGAACACGCTCGACAATTACAGGAAAGGTTATCCGGACAAAACAGCTATGGGCCGGCTGCAGTTTACGATTATCAGGATCGAGTCTTTATCGGACCAGGTCTATAATGTAATTGGAAAATGGCATCTTACGCGTACAATCGGCAATTTACAGGGGCATTATACCTTAATCATTAAAAGGATAAATGACAAATGGCTCATCGTCCAGGATCACTCCAGTTAAAAAAAGGCTATTTCACTTCCTCAAACTCAATGTATTCACCTACTTTTTCTTTAGGAGTTTCGATATTTTGAGGAGCTGTTGAATTATTTTGAGCCTCGCGCTGCTCAGCCATACTCCTGAACTGTTTTTTTAACCGGCTGGTGGTTTTGTAAACGGGCCAGATGACCTTCACAAACAAATTGTAAAAGATCCATAAAAAAATAACTAGAAAAATAAAACCTATCGCACTCATTATAAAAACTTTGTTTACCAAGGTAAACGGTCATTTGGCTAAAATGTTTTACCGCAGGCCCATCAATAATTAATTTAAAGTTAACGTAACATTTTTAATAAAAAAATCTTAACTTTGCGCAAGATTTTGAGAAAAGGGAACGGTGGCGTTCCCTTATTTATTTTACCAGCATACACAACATGGAAGCTGTAATTCAAAGAGTTGAGAAACATATTCAGGATATTTTGGCCGCAAACCCTGAGCATTTTTTGGTTGAAATAAAAGTAAAACCCACCAATAATATTAAAGTTTTTATTGACGGAGATAAGGGAATTGGGATAGATGACCTGGTTAAATATAACCGTGCTTTGTATAAGGAATTGGAAGAAGCAGCACTGTTCCCGGAAGGTGATTTTTCTCTTGAAGTATCATCGGCGGGGTTGGGCGAGCCGTTAAAAATGCATCGCCAGTATGTAAAAAATTTGAACCGGTTTGTAGAAGTAACACAGCTGGAGGGACAGAAAACAGAAGGAATACTTACGGCGGTAGACGAAACAGGCATCGTGGTAGAGGAAACGGTTGGAAAGGGTAAAAAAGCAGAAATAGTGAAACACGCTATTGCTTTCAGTGATATAAAATCAACTCAAATTCAAATTAAATTTTAAATAGGTTCTACCCAAACAGGTAGAACGCAATACTTAAATTATGAATTGCTATGGCAAGTATTAATCTTATAGAAGCGTTTCAGGACTTTAAAGACGCGGAAAATATTGACAGGCCCACGATGATGAAGGTAGTGGAAGACGTTTTTAAAACACTGCTTCGCAAAAAGTATGGCAGCGATGACAATTTTGATGTAATTGTGAACGCAGAGAAGGGGGACCTTGAAATTGTACGTCACCGCACTATTGTAGAAGATGGGGAAGTGGAAGATCCGCTGGCGCAGGTAGCTTATTCTGAAGCGATAAAGCTGGAACCAGATTATGAGGTAGGTGAAGATTTATACGAGGAAATTGATTTGATCGACTTCGGTCGCCGTGCCATACTGGCTGCTAAACAAACCCTGGCCGGCCGTATCAGCGACCTGAAAAAGAATGTGCTGGCTAAAAAGTATGAAGACAGGATTGGTGAGATCATAAGTGCGGAAGTATACCAGGTTTGGAAAAAAGAGATCTTATTATTAGATGAAGAGGGAAATGAGTTGATTCTTCCTAAAAGCGAGCAAATTCCACAGGACTATTTTAAAAAGGGTGAAAACATCAGGGCGGTTGTAACCCGTGTAGATCTTAAAAATAATAACCCGGTAATTATTTTGTCGAGAACTTCTCCCGACTTTCTTGCCAAATTGTTGGAAATTGAGGTGCCGGAGATATTTGATGGTTTGATCATCATCAAAAAAATTGTGCGTGAACCGGGAGAAAGGGCTAAAGTAGCAGTAGAATCTTATGACGACAGGATTGATCCGGTAGGCGCCTGCGTGGGTATGAAAGGTAGTCGTATCCATGGTATTGTAAGAGAATTGAAAAATGAAAATATTGATGTAATTAACTGGACCAGCAATATCCAGTTATTGATTCAAAGGTCATTAACGCCGGCCAAAATAACCAGCATGAGTTTAGACCAGGAGGGTAAACACGCCAGCATTTACCTGAAGCCTGACCAGGTTTCATTGGCAATAGGGAAGCGTGGCGCTAATATTAAACTGGCTTCTGAGCTTACAGGTTATGAGCTTGATGTATACAGGGATACTGAAGATGATGAAGAAGAATTTGATGTGGACCTGGAAGAGTTTAGCGATGAAATTGACGGCTGGGTAATTGATGCACTGAAAAAAATTGGTTGCGATACAGCCCGCAGTGTAATGAGGATGTCGCCGTACGAGCTGGAAAAAAGAGCCGACCTGGAGAAAGAGACCGTAGAGGATATAAGAAAAATATTGCAGGAAGAATTAGAAAGAGAATAACCCTAAGGGGCAACAATATTTTGTGAGAATGGTAAATTAAAAATTGTCCCGGGAGGGCAATTGGAGAGAAAATTTTATATGTCAGAAATCAAACTTCCAAGATTATTACAAGCAGCAAAAGAATTTAACATTGGGCAGGATACGCTCATTGATTTTCTTGTTGGCAAGGGCTTTCCAAAAGACGATTTGAAACCGTCTTCGAAGCTAAGCGAAGCTATGTATGCAGCGCTGCAACAGGGATTTCAGAGCGATAAAGCTGCCAAGCTAAAAAGCAGCCAGGTTGACCTTCCAAAGGGAGTGGGCAACGAGGCTAAAAAACGCAAGGAAGAAGAAGAACTGGTACAAAAGAAAGAACCGGCTAAAACAGAGACGGTGGTTGAAGCACCTCCGGTTGTGGAAACTGTGCCTGAAGTGGAAGTAGTTCCGCAGGAACCGGCACCTCAGCCAGAACCAGAGCCTCAGCCAGAACCTACGCCTGCACCGGAGCCGATAGCAGAAACACCTCCTGTTGTGGAGCCTGTTGCTGAAGTAGAAGTTCCGCAGGAGCCGGAAAAAGAAACGAATATTATCAAAATTGGCGCGCCTGAAATTGAAGGGCCGAAAATTCTGGATAAGATCGACCTGTCTGCCCTTGAAAAATCAACCAGGCCCAAAAAGCCTTCAACGCCACCTGTGGTAGAAGACAAGCCTGTAGTGGAAAAAGAGGCGCCGGTACAGGAACCTGTGCAGGAGAAAAAGCAGGAAGATCCTGCTCCTGTTACACCGGT
>JBCNOR010000355.1:0-5715 GCA_039593785.1 Niabella sp.
GTGATGATCAATCAGTACCTTGGTACATGTTGCACCCGCTAAAAGCGGCGCCAGGTTTTTTGTTCTGTGAAAAACGTTGAAATCCAGGCAAAACAGATAATCGGCCTTATCCAAAAGTTCAGCAGAGCGATCGTGATGTTTTTCATAGTTCAGTACGCCTTCGCATCCCGGCATCCAGTTCAGCCAGCTCGCCCAGTTGGTGGGAGAAATAACCGTAACCTCGTGTCCGAGCTTTTTTAAAAAGCCATATAATCCCAGGGCAGAGCCCATGGCATCCCCATCGGGCTTTTGATGCATCGTGATAACCACCTTTGCGGGATGGGCTATCAGCGGAAATATGTCATTTATTGGCTTCATACAAAAGTGGCGCAAAAATAGGCAAATTAAGGTCATGAAGAAATATTAAGTTTCTTTACCTTTGCGACCCAAAAATGAATATATGAGTAACCGTACATTTACGATGATTAAACCTGATGCCATGGAAAACGGTCATGCAGGAGCTATTTTAGATCGTATCACTAAAGAAGGATTTAAACTGGTAGCGCTGAAACTAACCCAGTTATCTGCTGAAAAAGCGGGCGAGTTTTATGCAATACATAAAGAAAGACCGTTCTTCGGCGAATTAGTAGCATTTATGAGCCGGGGGCCGATCATTGCAGCTATTTTAGAAAAAGAAAATGCAGTAGCGGCTTTCCGCGACCTTATCGGGGCTAGTATCCCTGCCAATGCTGCAGAAGGAACCATCCGTAAGGTATTTGCTGAGTCTATCGAAGCCAATGCTATCCACGGAAGTGACAGCGACGAAAACGCAAAAATTGAAGGCGATTTCTTCTTCAACCATTTTGAAAGAGTATAATCGGATCAAAAACATAATAAAATAGCCCACGATTTAAACCGTGGGCTATTTTATTTCAATGATATTTAGTTATGCCTGGGCTACCTTCTTTTGCTTTTTGTTGGATCTCCAGAGATTAGACAACAAAAGCTCTCTTATAAAGGTCATTTCTTTGGGTAAGCGGTCATACAGTTTAAAAAATAGTTCATCCTGGGATGCGATCTCTTTGATCCAAAGGTCCCTGTTAATGCTCATTACATTTTCAAAGTCTGCTTCTGTAAAACCTTCCATCCCCCTCCAGTCTATATGTTCATATTTAGGCATCCAGCCCAAAGGCATTTCTACTCCTTTTGATTTACCACGCGCTCTTTCCACTATCCATTTCAGCACCCGCATATTTTCTCCAAAGCCCGGCCACAGGAAGGAACCGTCCTCTCCTTTTCTAAACCAGTTTACGGAGAAAATACGGGGAGGTTCGGGTATCTGTCTTCCAAAATTCAACCAATGACCGAAATAATCGCCCATATGATAGCCCGAGAACGGCAGCATTGCAAAGGGATCCCTGCGCACTTCACCAATATTGCCAAAAGCAGCCGCTGTCATCTCGGAGCCCATGGTAGCTGCTATATAAACGCCGAATGACCAGTTAAAGGATTGCATGATCAGCGGTACTACCGAATTGCGGCGACCTCCAAATATAAACGCCGAAACGGGTACACCTTTGGGATCATCAAACTGGTCATCGATAGAAGGACATTGTGCTGCCGGAGCTGTAAAGCGGGCGTTGGGATGTGCAGCTTTGGTGCCGGTAGCCGGTGTCCAGTCATTGCCTTGCCAGTCGATGGCATGCGCCGGCGGCTCGCCATCCATTCCCTCCCACCAAACATCGCCGTCATCTGTTAGCGCCACATTGGTAAAAATGGTATTGGCGCTGATAGTTTCCATGGCATTGGGGTTGGTTTTAAAATTCGTTCCCGGGGCTACGCCAAAGAAGCCGGCCTCGGGGTTGATCGCATGCAACCTTCCCTGTTCGTCGGGCTTTATCCAGGCAATATCATCACCAACGGTAGTTACCTTCCAGCCCTCATCAGTAAAGGCTTTGGGTGGGATCATCATCGCAAAATTAGTTTTACCGCAGGCTGATGGAAATGCAGCGCACACATAATCCTTTTTGCCATCGGGAGATTCCACACCCACAATCAGCATATGCTCTGCCAGCCAGTTCTGCTCGCGGGCTAACGTAGACGCTATGCGTAATGCCAGGCATTTTTTGCCGAGTAAAGCATTACCTCCATATCCCGAACCGTAGCTCCAGATCAACCGCTCTTCAGGAAAATGAACAATGTATTTATCCTTTGGATCAGGCGAGCATGGCCAGGGCACATCCTGCTGACCGTCCGTCAAAGGCATGCCAACCGAATGCAGGCAATGAACAAATTCACGGTTACCCATTGCCTCTAATGCACGGTTACCCATCCTGGTCATCAGGTTCATATTTACCACTACATAGGGAGAGTCGGTGATTTGCACACCGAACTGAGAGATAGGCGAACCAATAGGCCCCATGCAAAAAGGAATAATATACATAGTACGGCCACGCATACAGCCGTTTAGCTTGGGCTCCAGCAGCTCTTTCATTTCACGTGGCGCCATCCAGTTATTGGTAGGACCCGCATCGCCCGGAGCTAAAGAACAAATATAAGTTCGGTCTTCTACCCTGGCTACATCCGACGGATGAGAACGGGCCAGGAACGAATTAGGTCTTTTTTCATTATTTAAACGGATAAAAGTACCGCTTTCCACCATTTCGTTACACAACCGGTTATATTCCTCATCAGAGCCATTGCACCAGTAAATCTGTGATGGTTTACAGAGCTCGGCCATTTTGCTTACCCATTTTTTCAGTTCAGCATTAGTCAGGTTTATTGGCGTATTAATATGCTTCATATAGCTTTTAAAAATGATTTTTATGAAAGCTACAAATGTATAGGCTTGCCGGAGATAGGTTTACAGCTTTGCTTAAAGAGTATTAAACGAAGAAAACATCTTATTAGAAATTGTTCAATAAAACCTTATTTTTAAGATAAAACAAACGTAGGGGTGTTTAAAATATTGCCTTTTTTGAATATTTTTTAAAAAACGAAAAATCGATATAGCAAGTGCTCTGTAATGGCTGCTATAAATCCATAAAGAATTGCACCCAGGCCGAAGTGAGATTAAAGTCCTTTAGCATTTTGGAGGTAACCGCATTAAAATCTTTATTGTTGGTTACAATATTTTTGCCCTGAACCGGCAATTTCCATTTGTCAGGCGCCGTGTCGAAACCTGTAACGCTGGTAGCAAAAATGGTGATATGCTGATGCGGTATAGCCAGGCCCAGTATCATGCCGGGTAATCCGCTAAAGGATTCAGGGCCGCCCCTGGTTAATATTTCGTCGGTATAAAAAGCAACTACATAAATAGAGTCAAAAAATAAAGCGTTAGCGCGGTGACATTGATATCCCGCTATCTCTCTTGTCTCATCCGTCAGTTTCCATTTAATCTTTTTCAAAGAGTCTTTTACAAAAAAAGATTTTTCAAAAGCCTGCTTTACCGTTGTCACTTCTCCCAAATCAAAATTGCTATAAACCTGATTTTTATAAGCAACAGGAATGGCAAAGGTTTTCGAAAAGTCGATATCAGGATTTACGGGCTGATAAAGGCTATGATTGTTATTAAAAAAGAGATCGAAGCTATCTTTCCAGAACTGGGGCGCCGTGCTGCGGTATTTCTGCATAAAATCGGGTATCTGGTCTTCAGGCACCTGTTTCGTTTCTCTGAGGAAAATATTCATGGCGGCAAAAGTGTTTACACTACGCTCGTACCTGATCTTGCCACTATTGATAAAAGCCGCATACTGGGCCTGCACCAGGAAAGGCGAGAATGAAAGAAGAATATATAAAGCAATTTTTTTCATGAAATCTGTTTTTAATAATAAACGGGTGACGGAGGTTTAATAACGGCTATTGTTTGAGGTTATTAAATTTTGTAAAGCTCCAGGTAGCGCCGATCATAAAGAAACGGCGGATGGTAGTGTACCTGTTTTCAGAGAAAAAGGTATTGGTTGCAGTTCTCTCGTAACCATTGTTCTGGTTCAGGATATCGTTGCAGGATAGTTTGACGGTGAGCTGGTCGTTTTTGAGAAAATTCCGGCCGATCCACGCATTCCAGATGGTACGGTTAAAATCGTTGGCAAAAGCCTGCGTTTTTTCCTGCCAGAGGTAAACTGCATCTGTATGCAGCTGAAATTTCTTCAGGAAGTACACATCTACCGAAGGATTAACCGTGGTAAACAAATAATTATTTTTCGTATCGGGCTGTAGGGATGACTTGTTAACGGTATAGCCTATCTGTCCCAAGAGGTAAACGGTATAGCTCTTAAACTTTGTCTTATGCATTTCAACAGCAAAAGCTGATGTGTTGTAGTTCAGTTTATTGATCTCGTTGTTGATGGGGCTGTAAGAAGTTCCGCCGTTGAAATTAAGACCCACTCCGGTTTGTATCTCCACTCCTTTTATTTTTTTGGAATAATAGGTATTTAAATAGTAGCTGTTATTGGTATAACCATCCATATTTACAAAGCGATAGGTATAAGCGCCTGAAGGATTCACCAAAATAGATTGTGTAATAGGATTTGAAGTGAATGTATAATTGAAGTTGGCTCCATAATATACATTGGTTATAATTTTGCTCGCATAGAAATAACCATTAAAACTATTATTAAAGCTGTTTTTGAGGCTGGTATTTGTTATAAAGGTAGTCAGCTGCGAGTTATTATACCTGAAAGGCATCAACTGGTTACGTGTAGGATTCACCGATGAACCATTATAGCTGATGTTGATGGCCTTGTAATTACTGAACTTATAATTAAAGCTGGCGCTGGGGTACCAGTTGGTAAAGGAACGGTTTAACTGCAGTAAAGTGTAATCATCTCTGATATCCATGTTGATCCGTTTCACATTATTGCCTATTTTAACGGTCATCTTCTTTAAAGCATAATTTAATGCGGCGCCAGCCTGGTTGCCCCAAACCGTTGCATTCATCCTGGTACTAAAAGCCGTATCAATCACATCACCCGAGGGATGGTTGGCCAGGTTAAAAGAACGTTTGTCGTCCCTGTTGTCTTCATTGTTTAATGTATAGTTGAGTATCAAAGATAATTTAGAGGTCAGGGGCTCTGTATAATTTACATTCATGCTCAATGTGCGCCAGTCATCATTCATACTTCTTCTTAGATGCAGCAGGGCCGAACTGTCGGGGTTGTTATTATTATCAAAAAAGTTACTGTTAGAGCGGCTCTCCCCTTTCGATGCGTCGCTGGAGAAATTATTCCGGGAGTAAATAGAAATGGTCCTTCCGTACTTCTTCAGCTTTTTTTCCCAGGACAGGTTTACATTGAACGTATTAAAATCATAATCGCTAAAACCCGAGCTGGCGTTGTCATATAAACGTGTGCTATCTCCCCTGAGATTATTGGTGCGGCTATTATTGGTGTTTTTGCTATTGCTTATGTTCCCATCGGCAAAAACCGTAAAAGTAGCCGTCGTATCTGATTTCAAAATATACTTGGCATTCGCTTTATGGGTAGCACTTGAGTTATTAAAGTTGCTGTTGGCGCTGCTCAGGATAAGCCCTGTTGGAAGATTGTTTTGCGAATTGGTGACTTCTTCTCCTTCTACGTCCAGGAGGTTTATTTTATAGTTGCCATTAATGGACTCTTTATCTGCATTCCATTTTTTATCATAATGCAGGCCTCCCGACACAGCCCTGGGTAAGCCTTTTCCCGAATAGTTCTCACCCGCCTGGTCGTCATCGCCGATCTTTTCTTTATCTGCGGAGCC
>JBCNOR010000356.1:0-5711 GCA_039593785.1 Niabella sp.
AAGCCTAGATTTTTATGTCATTGCTGCCTTCTTGCTTGACGGCGCCGTGGCATTTCTGAGTTCGGGTGTGGCTGGAGCGGAGAGACTTCACTGTTCCGATACGATCGAGCACCAACCTGCCTTTACAGGAGCTGGCCAATGAGCAGCGTTTCCGCCGCGACCTGGTTTACCGGGTCAATACAGTAGAGATCACCATTCCGCCATTGCGCGAAAGAAGGGAAGATATTTTACCCCTGGCGCAATATTTTATTAAAATGTATAGTGAAAAATACCTGAAGCCATCCTTATCAATAAGCAGGCAGGCAGTGGAAAAGCTGAGGTTATATCATTATCCGGGTAATGTGCGGGAATTGCAATATGCTATAGAAAGAGCGGTGATTATGTGTGAGGAAAGAAAGCTGGATGCGGACGACCTCGTTTTTTCGCCTATCGAAAAGCACCAGGCACAGGGGCAGGAGCAAACACAAACAAACCTGGAAACCCTGGAAAAAAATACCATCATCAGGGTTGTTGAAAAACATAACGGGAATATTACCAAAGCTGCAAAAGAGCTGGGACTTACACGTACAGCTTTATACAGGCGTTTAAGTAAGTATGATATTTAGTTATGGGAGCGCATCAAAAATACAGGATCAGGTATGTCTTAAGACTGCTATTGCTGTTTGTGTCCTTATTGGTTGCCGCCTGGTTTTTGCTCAAAGCTGAATATATCTTATCCGTATTGGTGTTGCTGCTTTCGATAGTGCAGGCTTACCTGCTTTATAAACTGGTGATTTTGCCTTTTACTGAATTAGAAGACTTCGCATCGGCTGCACGGTACCGCGATTTTTCCCGGCATTTTAATATTGATAAAGCGCCTGCTGAATTGCGATCACTAAGGAGTGACTTTAACCGGATCAACCAGACTTTTAAGTCGATAACGAGAGAAAAAGAAACCCAGTATCAGTATCTTCAGAAAATATTGGAACTGATACAAACCGGTATCCTGTTATATGATACCGAAACGGGAAAAGTAAGCTGGGTGAATGAATCGTTAAAGAAGATACTGGAGCTACCCTATATACCGAATCTGCATCTGATCGAAAAAAAGAATGCCATCATTTATAATGCGGTGGCAAGCCTGGAGCCTGGCCAGAGTACTGTACTGCTGCTGGATGCAGACCAGCAAAAGCTGATGCTTTCGGCGGCAACTTTCGTTACGGAAGGTAAAAATCATAAGCTGGTAGCGCTGCAAAATATTAATGAAGCGCTTGACGAAAACGAAGCCAGGTCATGGCAGAAATTGTTAAGCGTGATGACCCATGAAATCATGAACTCGGTAGCGCCCATAGCCTCGCTGGCTGCTACATTAAAACAACAATTGCAGGGCGGGGAGGAGCAGTTCGCTTCTTTTAAAGATGACGTAGAGTTGGGTATTGAAACCATACAGCGCAGAAGCGAGGGCCTGATGCAGTTTGCTGCCACCTATCGTACCTTAAACAAAATCACCAGTTCGGGTAAGCAATCATTTATGGTAGGCGACCTGTTTGAAAGTGTGCTGCAACTATTAAGTCCTAAGCTCGATCAGCGGGCTATTACTGCGGACATCATCCTGAAAGACCCTTTGATGAAGTTGAGTGCCGACCGGCATTTGATTGAGCAGGTATTGATCAACCTCGTGCTCAATGCTATTGACGCTTTAAAGGATACTCCTGGTCCGAAGATGGTGCTTTCAGGATATCTGGACAACGATGGCCGTACTATCATTACGGTTACCGATAACGGTGCAGGCATTCCTGCTGATGTGATGGAAAAGGTTTTTATCCCGTTTTTTAGCACTAAAGCCAGCGGAAGTGGAATTGGGTTAAGCCTTTGCAAACAAATGATGTTGCTGCATAAAGGCAATATTTATGTGAAATCGGTGCCTGGCTCCGGAACCGTTTTTTATCTCCAGTTTTAAGAAGGTGTAGAACTGTTGTCCTCTTCTTCCGCAACATAATCGGGCACTACTGTTTTCTTAAAAGTAAAATTGCGTTGTACCAGGTAGCTCACCACAATTAATATGGCTGTAGTACCTAATTGGGCAAATGTGGGGTATATATGCAAATATTCTACTGCCAGTTTTAGCAAAATCCAGTTTAAGAACAGGTTTAAAAGGCATACCAGCAAATACCTGAAGAATTGAACCCGGCCTTTAATTTTACTATCATCAAAAACAACGTATTTCATCAGGAAGAAGCCCCAGAACAAGGCAACGGTGAAAGAAATAGCGAGAGTGACGGTATAGGATTCAAAAACGTAAAACCCAAGGTCAACGGTACCTGCTCCTACTATATAATGATACGCCAGGTAAAAAGTAATAAGTCCCAACAAGGTGTTTGATGCCCCCGTAGCCAGGTAACGGAAGGTTTGTATGGTCATTAACTTTTTAAAAGGAGGATAAAAAAAGTCAATAACCGGTAAAATAAAGTCCCTTACCCGATAAAAGTGTTGCCGCATCGGCCGCGAAGATATTGGTATTTATAGCTATTTATGATGTATAAGGTCTTAAATTTCTGTGGTATTGCTGCCAGGTGTGTGGCAGTTAGGATGATTCCTGTAAATCGGGAACGGAAAAAATCTTGTACGTTTGCACGAAAATTAAAGACAGTATGAGCATTGTTGCGGAATTGAAACCTGTGGTGCTGGGCACTTTAAACCAGCTGTACGGACAGGATTTTAGCCAGGAGGTGATTTCTATTAATATAACCAAGCCCGAGTTTGAAGGCGATTACACTTTGGTACTTTTTTCTTTTATCAAACAGCTGAAAAAGAAGCCGGAGGAAATTGGGGCCGAGATAGGGCAGCACCTGGTAGCGAATCATCCACAGCTCATTACGGCTTTTAATGTGATTAAGGGATTTTTAAATCTTTCGATCAACCAGAATTACTGGAAACAATACCTGGAGAGCAAATATGCGGTGAACGATTTCAGGCAATCAGCCACATCTCCTCGAAAGATCATGCTGGAATATGCTTCACCCAATACCAATAAGCCTTTGCATTTGGGGCATTTGAGGAACATTTTCCTGGGCTGGAGCGTTTCCGAGATCTTAAAGCAGCAGGGGGATGAAGTGTTTAAAAGCTCTATCTCAAACGACAGGGGCATTCATATATGCAAGTCGATGGTAGCCTGGGAGCAATTTGCCAACGGGCAAACGCCGGAGCAGGCCGGGGTAAAAGGCGATCACCTGGTAGGTGACTATTATGTGCTCTTTGGTGCTAAACATAAGGAGCAAATGGCTGAGCTGATTGAAGGCGGCATGAGCAAGGAAGATGCAGATAAGAATACACCTATTATGAAAGCGGCCCAGCAAATGCTGGTGGACTGGGAGCGTGGAGATACTGCTGTTGTGGGACTTTGGGAAAAAATGAATAGCTGGGTATATGAAGGGTTTAGTAAAACCTATAACCGTATCGGCGCTGATTTTGATAAGAACTACTATGAAAGCCAGACTTACCTGTTAGGTAAAGCGTTTGTGCAGGAAGGATTGAGTAAAGGTGTTTTTTACCAGAAAGAAGATGGAAGTGTATGGATTGATTTAACACCGGATGGGCTGGACGAAAAGATCGTGCAACGAAAAGACGGCACTTCGGTATATATAACGCAGGATTTAGGTTTGGCGGACGAAAAGTATAAAGACTTTCCTTACGACGAAAGCATTTATGTAATTGCGGACGAGCAGAATTATCACATGAAGGTACTGAAGCTTATCCTGCAAAAACTGGGTAAGCCCTATGCCGACCGGATCCATCATTTAAGTTATGGTATGGTGGAGCTGCCCACAGGGCGTATGAAAACCCGTGAAGGTACAGTGGTAGATGCAGATGATTTAATGGATGAGCTGGTAAAGGTAGCGGCAGCCAAAACGGAGGAATTGGGTAAAGTGAGCGGCTTTTCTGAAGCTGAATTGAAGGAGCTGTATGAAACCATTGCCTTAGGCGCTTTAAAATTTTTCCTGCTACGCGTAGATCCTAAAAAGCGTATGGTATTTAACCCTGAAGAAAGCATCGATTTTCATGGCTTTACCGGTCCGTTCATCCAGTATACTCATGCGCGTATTAAATCGGTATTAAGAAGTGAAACGATCGATCCGCAGTCTGCAACTGGAGGCGACCTGTTGCCATTGGAAAAAGACCTGGTGTTTTTGCTGGAACAATTCAATGTAGTAGTACAGCAGGCAGCATCTGAATTTAATCCGTCGCTGTTGGCTATATATGCCTTTAACCTGGCTAAACTGTTCAATAGTTTTTATGCAGCTCATTCGATACGGAACGCCGAGAGTGAAGAGAAAAAGCAGTTGCGGTTAAAAATTTCTACATTAACTGCGAATACTATCGCCGCCGCCATGAAGTTATTAGGTATTAAAGTGCCGGAAAGAATGTAGATACACCGTATAGAGTTATGAATATTATGGCGCGGAATGAAACCGGATGTTTTATTCCGCGCTTTTTTTATTATGTTTTTGTAAGTACCTGATGTTACGCAAAATATATGATAGTCACTGGTTGGTGATTTTTTATATTTGTAGCATGGGTTAATCAATAGCCTGCATCTAATCACAAAAAAATGAGTAGTTATTTCCTATACGCATTAATACTAGTCAGCCTGCTGGCCAAAGCCTGCGATAGCCCCAAAGGATCGCAGCAGTCGCCAGGTAACGACCCTCTTGAAATGCCGTCAACGGCTCCATGGTTAAAAGAGCAGTATAATAATGTGGTGGAGATAGAAACAAAGCATGTGGCCCGGTCGGGTGAAAATATTTTGATTGATATTCCTTTAACAGAGCACCCGGACAGCGGTTTGGTGTTTTTGCTGAATGCAGCTGTACCCGTATCAAGATTAGCGGAGATTGGGGGATTTTATCCTGCCGTCAGGGAGCTGACTGTTATTGTGCCTGATTGGGAGTTCTATGAAAAAGTGGCTGCGGATGCTACTAAAAAAGGCATTACCCTGGAACCCGCTACTACCAACCTGTATTACCATATCCTGCGTGAAGGGGATAATGTGAAAGTAGATAGCATCCGCATATCAGGTGATGGTCATCCCAAAATAGAGTTTCAAAAGCCTGTAGCACCCAAAGATATGCTGGTGGTATATCGTACTGAAAGCTATGGTTCGGTTTGTTGTCCAAAAGATCCCCATTGGGATATTGCGGACGAGGACCCTGCCTTTATTAAAGCTTTTGAGCAGCGGAACAATGTTCAGATTAGTGCCACCTACCGGCAAAATAATGGCAAAGAAGGGGAGCATACTATTTTCTATACCCTGCCCAGGCTAACAACGGAACAACGCTTAAATTTTATACTTGAAAAACGTTCGCAGTGGATCGTTAACAAGGCAACCAACGACATCACTTTTCAGCCACAGGTATTTACACCGCAATTGGTTCCGGTGGTGAAGACGGGTTTTAACAAGATGACCAAATTATAACCAGCTCTTACAGGTTAATTTTTTCTAAAGTCAATTACTACATTATTCGCTAAAAGCTTTCCTTCAACCCTGGAGATGGATACGCCAGCCGCAACCTGAACCAACACCGCTGACTTTTTAGGACCTATTTTATAGTTAAAGCTTTGCCTGATATTCCGTGCAACAAATTTCCCTTCCAGTGTATTATAAAGATCAACGGGGTGTTTAGATGAATTCCTGACTATAATTGTTTTAGTAACTGAATAGGGATTGGTATACA
>JBCNOR010000357.1:0-5705 GCA_039593785.1 Niabella sp.
GAACAGCACCGCCACCACCGTGCCGAGGATGATCTCCTCGCTGCGTGCCACGACCGTGTCGAGGTTCGGGATGATGCGCGGAAAAATATGGTTTACCCGGGTCTGTATTTTTTGGTTGCCTGGGGGCTCAATGTGGTAGATGCCGCGGTTGACGCGCATTTAAGCAGTTTCGAAGTGTCGGACAATCTTTTGTTTGGAGTAAAGCCGGCTATAGATATGGGTTCGCGTACGGCAGGCTTAAGTTTAGTATTAAGGACAAAGTAATTGATCCATCTAAAATTATAACTAATGAATACAATAGAAGATTTGAGTATAGAAAAAGAAGTTCTGCCTTTGTTCGATTTTACAGTAAATCATTTTGCAAAAGAACAACTGCGCGAACTTTTTCGGCAACCGCTTATTTCTGTAGAAAGTATACTTGAGCGGCAAAATATTATAAAGGGATTTATAGCAAATAAGGCTGTGTTAGCCAATTACTCTTATTCAAAGTCAGATTTTTATGAAGTATATAAATTTTTGCATCGCCAGGATACCATCGGTTATACCAATAAGTTTATGCGTGGGATAGGTTTTTCAAAACAAGATACAGATCGCGCGCGGCCAGCAGTGATTCAGTTGGTTACGTTGTTCAGGGAAATTGAAGTGTACTATGTAAAAAGGTTGGATACAAAATCTTTTCCGGCAGCTTATAAAACAGAACTCGGGAAGCTATATGATTTTTTTACTTCGTTTAATCTGAACTACTATGGAGAACGAATAAAGGAAGACTCTTTCGGAAAAAAAGATCAGAAAGCTTTAGCCCGGGTTATTGCGGAGAAGCAGACAAGCGGTGAGACAGAACTCTTTTTTCACCGCTTTGCACTTTTTGAAGCTTATGTATCAATTAGTAAGTCGGTATTGAAGTATGGATTTTGCTTCCCGGTTTTTGAAGAGCAGGGCCTGGTGCTGAAGGGTGTTTATCACCCTCTTTTGATCAACCCTGTAAAGAATGATTTTTCTGGTAATAATAACGTTTTGCTGCTAACGGGTCCTAATATGTCAGGAAAATCTACCTTTTTAAAAGCAATCGGTATCTGTGTTTACCTGGCACATGTAGGTATCGCTGTTCCGGCAACTGCAATGCAAACGCCTTTTTACAATTTGATTACAGTCTCCATCAATCATTACGATGATATTATGAATGGCTACAGCCATTTTATGTTGGAAATAATACGATTGAAGCAAGTCATAGAAAAGGCAATCGGTGGGGTAAGATGTTTTGCTATTTTCGACGAGCTATTTAAAGGGACCAATATTGAGGATGCAGTTGAGGTTAGTAAAGCTACTATCAATGGATTAGCCCGGTTTAAATCCTCTTCATTCTTCATTTCAACCCATTTGCACCAGCTTAAAGATGTTAAGGCCGTAGCAGAAAAGAAGATTGATACCTGCTATATTGATTGCGCAGTAAACGAAGGACTTCCTGTTTTCACCTATCAGGTAAAATCAGGTTGGTCGGATCTTAAAATCGGTCAGCTTCTTTTTGCGAAGGAAGGGCTGTACGATCTTTTGGAAACAACAAAAGATTAAAATGTTATCAGGCCCTGCTTTCCACCTCCCTTGCCAAATCCCTGAAAGCTTTTTTACTTACTTCGTCATCGCTTACCATTACCGGTATGCCTATATCTCCGCCTTCGCGGATACTTTGCACCAACGGTATTTCTCCCAGGAAGGGTAATTCGTATTGTTCCGCTAACTTCTGGGCTCCCTGCTTGCCAAAAATATAATACTTATTATCCGGTAATTCTGCCGGTGTGAAGTAGCTCATATTCTCTACCAACCCCAGTATTCTCGCGTTTAATTGCGCCTGCCCGAACATGGCAATACCTTTTTTCGCATCTGCCAAGGCTACATCCTGCGGTGTACTTACAATCACAACGCCTGAAACTTTGATCATCTGAAGTAAGGTCAGGTGTATATCTCCGGTGCCGGGTGGCATATCTACTATTAGATAATCCAGGTTTCCCCAGTCAACGTCGGTAACAAACTGTCGGATAGCGCTGCTGGCCATAGGGCCGCGCCAAACTACGGCTTTGCTTTCATCTACCAATAATCCTATGCTCAGGAGTCGTATCCCAAATCGCTCCAGCGGAACAATCACCCCCTTGCCATTTACATCTTTCATTAAGGGGCGCTCACCACGTACGCCAAACATAATGGGGACGCTGGGGCCATAAATATCTGCATCCATCAATCCTACTTTGGCGCCGGATTCAGCCAGTGCCAGGGCCAGGTTGGCAGATACAGTACTTTTACCCACACCGCCCTTACCACTTATAACGGCAATTACTTTTTTTACGCCCGAAAGCGGCGCGTTTTGCTCCTGCTCATAAGCCGTTTCAGCTACAGGCTTGTTTTGAAAGGCTACTTTTATGATCGCATCCTTATTCACCTGTTCTTTAATGGCTTTGATGGCTTCACTTTTAAGCTTTAATCTTACATCGGCGTCATTAGTGTCTACGATAAGGCTGAATGAAATATAATATTTTTCAATATTCAGATCCTGTACAATACCCGCGCTTACAATATCTTTTTCATTGCCAGTATAATATACTGTTTTTAACGCATCCAATACTTTTTCCTTCGTCATTATTAAAGCTTATGTTAAATTCAAATATAAATGCCAAAGTTAAACACCTGTGCAGCCAAATTGTTGTCTTTATTAAAAATCATGTACTTAATTTTGGCGCAGTGAAGAAGATATTGTTTTTAGTTAGCTTTTTAATAGGGGTAACCGCGGCAAACGCGCAATTTGAAAAAGCCCGTGATTCTGTGGTTCAGCTTTTCGGGGTGATCATGACTGCTGATAGCCTGGAGGCCATCCCTGCCGTGAGCGTAACCGTAAAAGGGACCAAAAGAGGTACCATCACTAACAATGAGGGTGTTTTTTCGATTGCAGTGCTAAAGGGCGATGTGATCGAATTTTCACACGTTAGTTTTATGCCTGGTTCAGTTCACGTTCCCGATACATTAAAAGGCAGTCAGTATAGTATTGTAAAAACCCTGGTTCAGGATACAGCTTTCCTGCCTGTAGCAATTATCAGGCCCCGGCCTACCCCCGAACAGTTTGCCAGGGATTTTGTGAACGTGCCTGTTGCAGAAGATGAGCTGGAAATATTACGCAAGGCCAATACCCCGGAAGCGAGAAGAGCTTATTTAGCCAAATTACCACAGGATGGCAGAGAGATGACCAACCGACAGCTGAATAATGTATTTCAGCGTGCCCGTTACCAGGGACAAATACCACCTATGAATATATTTAGCCCGGCCGCCTGGGCAGAATTTATCAATGCCTGGAAACGCGGTGATTTTAAGCGGAAGTGATGTGAATAGTCAATAGGGAATGGTGAACAGGAAATAATGAGTGGTGAGTAATGAATGATTGTAGAGCGTAACTAGTATCCCCGTATCTACTATCCAATATCCGGCATCTTGTTATCCAGCATCCAGCATCCATTATCCGGCAACTAACATCCCCCTACAACCCCTTCAATACTTTCTTGATCAGGTCTTCCAGTGCGAGTTCCGGTTCGGCCTGTAGGAATTTGGAAAGATTTTGCTCGGCCTGCTGGCGATTAATGCCCAGTGCTGCTAATGCTTCAAGTGCGTCTTGTTTTACCGAGGAATGGGTGGGTTTTCCCGGTGTTACTATGATATCCATATGTTGTTTGCCTATTTTGTCCTTTAATTCAAGTACCGCCCTTTCCGCTGTTTTCTTACCTATCCCTTTGATTCTTTCCAGGGCTTTACTGTCTTCATGTAAAATAGCCGAGCTCACTTCCTCGGGCTTCATATAGGAAAGGATCAGTCTTGCTGTGTTTGCGCCAATACCAGATACACTTATTAATAATAAAAATATATCTTTTTCCTGTGTATCGCTGAACCCGTAAAGCAGGTGGGCGTCTTCTTTTATTATAACATGTGTATATAACAAGCCTTTTTCCAGGTTCTGGATTTTCGAATAGGTATTCAGGCTGATATTAACTTCATATCCGATGCCGCCTATATCTACTATAGCCGTTGAAGGTGTAATATGGGCAAATGTTCCTTTTAAATAGCTGATCATTTGTCAAATATCAAATTTCAAATCATAAATCACAAATCATAAATTCCACTACCTTTGGCATCCCCGAAGGGGTACTTCGGCAAAATATTTTTAAGAAAGCAATGGCGAACAAAATTACAGCGGCAATCACAGCAGTTAATGGCTATGTTCCAGAAGATAAACTAACGAATTTCGATCTTGAAAAAATAGTAGACACCAACGACGAGTGGATACGTACCCGAACCGGTATCGAGGAAAGAAGAATATTGAAAGGTGAAGGAAAAGGGGTGAGTGAAATGATTGTGCCGGCTCTAAAAGGTTTGCTTGAAAAGCGTGGTATTGATGCAACAGAAGTAGATTGTATTATTGTTGCCACTGTAACGCCGGATATGGTGTTCCCGGCCACCGCAAATATTGTAGCCAACAAAATAGGCGCCGTAAATGCTTTCGGGTATGATGTTTCAGCAGCCTGTTCGGGCTTTTTGTATGCCCTTACACAGGGAGCCGCCTTTATTGAAAGCGGGCGTTACAAAAAAGTAATAGTGGTAGGAGCCGATAAAATGAGCGCTATTGTAGACTATACCGACAGAACCACCTGCATTATTTTTGGTGACGGTGCCGGGGCTGCGCTCCTGGAGCCTAACGAAGATGGGCTGGGAATAAAAGACAGTCTTCTTAAAAGTGATGGGAGCGGAGCTCAGTATTTAAGAATGAAGGCCGGCGGAAGTGCTTATCCTGCCAGTGCTGAAACGGTGGCCAATCGCGAACATTACGCTTACCAGGAAGGGCAGACTGTATTTAAGTTTGCTGTGAAAGGAATGGCTGATGTAAGTGCAGAGCTTTTAGAAAGAAACGGTTTAACGGGGGATGATATTGCATGGCTGGTACCGCATCAGGCCAACCTGCGTATTATTGATGCAACGGCCAATCGTATTGGTTTGCCAAAAGAAAAGGTGATGATCAATATTCAAAAATACGGCAATACCACTGCGGCTACTATTCCTTTGTGTTTGTGGGAGTGGGAGAGCCGGTTGAGAAAAGGCGATAAGCTGGTGCTGGCGGCCTTCGGTGGCGGATTTACCTGGGGCGCTACACTTATCGACTGGGCATATTAAAGTTGAAGGTTCCGGGTTAGTTGCTCACAACTCATTACTTATTACTCATTATTCATTACTCACTCATTGTCATCCGATATACAGATACGCCGTGCTGAAGCACCTGATTGCCCCCGCATTTTAGAATTGGTGCAGGAGCTGGCCGATTATGAAAAGGCTTCGGCGGAAGTTACCGTAAGTCCCGGCCATTTTTCGGAAAGCGGGTTTGGCGCCAATCCGGTTTGGTGGGGTTTTGTGGCCGAATGCCAGGGAAAGATCGTTGCATTTGCATTATATTATATCAGGTTTTCTACATGGAAGGGGCAGGCCATGTACCTGGAAGATATATTGGTTACAGAAGAAATGAGGGGCAATGGTATCGGGAAATTACTATTTGAAGCATTGATTGCGGAGGCTCGTGCAAAAGGCCTGAGCCGGATGTGTTGGCAGGTATTGGATTGGAACGAGCCAGCTATTAATTTTTACAAAAAATATAATGCGTCATTTGACGGTGAATGGGTCAATTG
>JBCNOR010000358.1:0-5701 GCA_039593785.1 Niabella sp.
TGATCGGTAAAGTAACAGACAAGTCGGATAAGGGCCCTGTCAGCGCCGCAACGGTTACCCTTGTTGATAAGGACGACAGAACTGTTTCTTCAACAACCACCGACGTTGAAGGTAATTACAGTCTCCTGATTACAGCTAAGAACTTAAAGTTGCTGGTAACGCACATGAGCTATAAACCGCTAAAGCCAATAGAAGTAGGCGATCGCAAAACCATAAATGTGCAATTAGAGTCGGAGGGCGCAGCAATGGATGAGGTGGTGGTAATAGCGGCTAAAGCAGTAGACGATGGCAGTGGTATGGGACTTTCAAAAGCACGCTCTACTTCTGCTATTTCCACTATCGACATGAAAGAGCTGGAAGAAATGCAGTCCGCGTCTTTAGATCAGGCGTTGCAGGGCCGCCTGGCCGGTGTGGATATCAGCACTACTTCGGGCGATCCCGGGGCTGGTATGCAGATCCGCATACGCGGTACTACTTCTTTGAACGGGGCATCAGATCCTTTGATAGTAGTAGATGGTATGCCTTATGATATTACCATACCTGACGATTTTAACTTTGCCACTTCCGACGACAATGCGTACGGCCAGCTGCTGAATATTGCGCCTTCGGATATCAAGGAGATATCGGTGTTGAAAGATGCTGCCGCTACCGCTATATGGGGTTCGCGGGCAGCCAATGGGGTACTGATAATAAGTACAAAAAGAGGCGCTGTCAGCAAGCCTACGCTGAGTTATAATTTCAAAGGTTCGCTGTCGAAGCAGCCAAAGCCAATACCTATGCTCAATGGGGATCAGTACACTACCCTGCTGCTGGAAGAGTTTTACAATGCCGGCCGGTTATTTTCAACCTCCGAAAATGCGCAGCAATTCCAATATGATCCCAATAACACCTATACCTATTTTAATTATAGCAATAATACAGATTGGATAAAAGCGATCACGCAGACCGGTTATTTCCAGGATCATAATATACAGATTAGGGGCGGAGGCGAAAAAGCCCGGTACCTGGCGTCTTTGGGATATTTTAACCAGGAAGGGGTAACCGTAGGAACCAGCACCAAACGTATTTCTGCGAGGGTAAACCTGGACTATATTGTATCTCAGAAGATCAGCTTTCAATCCGATGTATCATATACGCATACTGATAATGATATGTTATATCATACGAATGTACGCGATGTGGCCTACCGCAAAATGCCCAACCAGGCAATATGGGAATACGATGAATATGGCCGCCTCACAGGAAACCTGTTTAGTCCTCTTGCAACGGCCCAGGGTACTTATTCGGGAACTTATAACCCGCTTTCTATGCTTACTTACTCAACTAATAACCAGTTGGGCGATGTAGTCGGGTCAAGGTTCAGCCTTACTTACAAATTAATACCCCGGGTGTTGCAACTGAACAGCAACGTAGCTTTTAGTATTAATAATAATAAGACCAAAACCTTCCTGCCACAGTTGGCTACCGGCAGGATGTTTACGGAAAATTCGGTAAACAGAACCTCTGATGCTGATTATGACCGGTTTTCGATGGGAACTAAAACCAGTTTATTGTTCACGCCCAATTTAGGAAGAGATCATCTTTTTACCGGTAATCTTTCTATTCAAACCGATGAAAGCCGCTATACGATACAGGGCCTAAGTTCCACTAATACCGCGTCTTCATTTTTGCAGGATCCCAGTGTGCCATCCCGGACACTTACCGGTGAAGCCCGCTCTTCTGCAATACAGTCGAGAGCGGTGGGCGCTTTGATAGCAGCCAATTATACCCTGAAGAACCGATACATTTTTGCAGCGAGCCTCAGGGGTGATGGAAGCTCTAAATTTGGCCCGGCAAATCGCTACGGTCTTTTCCCTGCTCTGTCGGGCGCCTGGCGACTGGGGCAGGAAAACTTTATCAGGAAGATCGGCTGGATCGATGATATCAAGTTCAGGGCCAGCTGGGGTAAAAGCGGCAATGCCCCAAGGAATGATTATGGATATATCAATATATATCAAACATACGACTACGCCTACCTGGGCGAAAATGGGGTGTACTCATCCAATATTGAACTCTCTGACCTGAGATGGGAAACTGTTACGCAGCAGAACATGGGACTTGATATAGACCTGTTTCAGAACCGGCTGAATTTTGGTGGTGAAATATATAAAAGGAGAACCACCGATCTGATGATGAATGGCATCCAGATTGCTAGCTACAATGGTTTTAACTCGCTAACCATGAACGTAGGTACGATGGATAATGATGGCTGGGAAGCGAGCTTAAGCTACACTGCTATCCGCAATAAGAAATGGACATTGAACATCAATTTCAATATTGCCCATAATGAGAACGTAATTCGCGAAATTTCTACATTATACCCCAGGGAAAATGCGAAGAGTTCTTTAAAAAATAAAACCTTCTTCACTTATCTGCAGGAAGATAATCCTTTCGGATCCTTTTACGGCTTTAGGTATGAGGGGGTTTATAAAGACAAAGAAGCTACCATTGCCAGAGATGCACAGGGCAATCCGATTATAGGCCCCGATGGCGAGACGATTTATATGCGCTTTAATTATCCTACGGTCGACTATATTTTCCAGCCAGGCGATGCCAGGTACAAGGATATTAACCACGATGGCGTTATAGACCATAAGGATATTGTGTACCTGGGCAACAGCAACCCCCAGCTTACCGGTGGCTTCGGTTTTTCGGCCAGCTATTTACAGCGCCTGAAGCTTAGCCTGTTCTTCAATTACCGCCAGGGCCTGGATATCATTAACGGTACTAAAATGAATACAACCGATATGCTGAACTATAATAATCAAAGTACTGCTGTGCTCAGGAGATGGAGAAATGAAGGGGATGTTACCGATATCCCCAGGGCTATATATGGTTCGGGATATAATTCCCTGGGATCAAGCAGGTATGTAGAAGATGCTTCCTTTATAAGACTTAGGTCACTTACCCTTAAATATGATTTCGGAAAACATTTGTTGAATAAGCTGGGTGTGAAAACGCTGGGTACATATGTTACGGCAGAAAACCTTTTCACATTTACAAAATACACAGGCCAGGACCCCGATGTGGCAGTACGGTTTAAGGACGCATTCTCTACCTTAGTCGATTACTCTATGACGCCACCCTTAAAAACCGTGACCATCGGCCTTTCCGTTATGTTTTAAAAAAGTATGAAATGAAGCATAAAGTTTTATATCAGTTTATATCCAAAGCGGTGGAAGCTTTTTAATGGAGTTTCCCGTCCGACCGGGTCATCCGGGCGGGCACCCGACTATTAAAAAAACAAAAAATATACAGATGAATACGATGCATAAATATTTATTAATAGCTCTGTTGCTGGCAAGCACTACGGCTTGTAATAAATGGCTTGACCTCCAGCCGCAGGATGGTATTACCAAGGCCGAGTTCTGGAAAACCAAGGAAGATGTAAAGGCGGCGCTTTATGGCATCTATTCTTCGCTGAATGATGGCGGGGTAGAGGAGCGTTTGTTTCTGTGGGGTGAGCTGAGGGGCGATATGGTGGTGCCCACTACTAATGCCACTGATGATGACCGGTTGGTTAAAAACATGAACATACTAAGTACCAACGACCTTTCTAACTGGGCTCCTGTGTACAAAGCTATTAACAATTGTAACCTGCTGATCGACTTTGCAGGCGATGCAAAAGCTTCAGATCCTACATTTACCAATGAGCTCTATAACACATACATAGGTGAAGCCTTAACGGTGAGAAGCTTGCTGTATTTTTACCTGGTAAGAACTTTCCGGGATATTCCTTTAAAATTAAAAGGAGCTTATAAAGATACCGACATCCAGTCCACTCCTCAGTCTACTCCCGAACAGGTAATACAGCAGATCATTTCCGACCTTATCAAAGCCCAGGAATTTGTTCCCGATTATCATGAAGCGCCGGCTTCAGGAACAGGTGGCGCTGTTTCGCTTGAAACGGCTGTTAATAAGGGCAGAATTACAAAGCCCGCGGTTACTGCCCTTTTAGCCGATGTATATTTGTGGAATGAAGAGTATGCAAAAGCAGCGGCTGAAGCCGATAAGATCTTAAGCACGGCACGCTACAGGCTGCTGGGACAAGCAGGCTTATCGATATACGAGGGAAGCACCCGTGAAACTATTTTTGAAATAAGTCATAAAGAATCTATTCCAAGCGTTATGTATGCGCTGGTATTAGATGCAAGAAAGCAGTTCGCCGCTGATAATGTATATATCAATTCCAATATCTTTATGCCTAACCTGGAAGGTGACGTGAATTTGCGGGATAGCAGGAGCGAGGGCACTCAGTATATTGTTGGCGGCGCTATCAGCAAGTATGGCATCGAAAACCCCACTTACTATAATTTCCAGGTGTACCGTATTTCAGATGTAATGCTGATAAAGGCCGAAGCTGTTAATGAGCTGGGACGCGGTGCCGAAGCGCTTGAAATATTAAATACACTGAGGGAAGAGCGCGGCGCTTTAGCCGCAACGGCGCGCGAAGTCAATGAAACCGACCTGGAAGGTATAGCCAGCTATATAATAGAAGAGCGTGCCCGCGAGCTGGCATTTGAAGGAAAGCGCTGGTTCGACCTGCTGCGGCTGGCTAAAAGAAATAGTTATTCCAACCTGAATATATTAGTAGAACTGGTATCGAAAAATGCCGATGATGCACTAAAGCAATCCGCCATTAATAAAATAGGCGATATCAACAGCCATTACTTGCCTATTTCGGAAAACGAGCTTTTCAGGGATCCTGCGTTAAAACAAAATCCATTTTATTTAAAATAGTTGATTATGAAAAGACATATTCATTTCAACCGGCTTATATTATTGATGGCACTGGCATATTGCTGCCTGCTAAGTTGCAATAAAACCGTTTACCGCGAATCTACAACCGATGAGGTAAATATTGCCGGCTATTTCGATAAGCATACCGAAACATATTCTTTGTTTGTGAATATGCTGACGCGTGCAAAGGCATACGGCTTTTTGAGCGCATATGGCACCTACACGGTTTTTGCGCCGACTAATGATGCCGTAAACAGCTGGATAAAAGATAACGGAAAAAATTCCCTGGCTGATTTTCAGGATGATGAGCTTTCTTCATTTGTGCGGTATCATATTATAAGAGACACGGTAGCTTCTTTGCGGTTTACCGATGGTAAAATAAAAACCCCAACGCTTTTTGGCGAATTCCTGTACACCGACGTTCGCAATGGTATTGTGCGTGTGAATAAATCGGCGCTGATTTCCCAAATGAACATACAGTGCGGCAACGGTATTGTGCATACGATTAACAAAGTGCTGGTACCACCTGCCAAAAGCCTGGCCGAGACAATTGAAAGCAACCCGCGCTATTCTATTTTTACACAGGCACTGAAAGCAACCGGTTTTTACGATACGCTATATTTTCAAAGAGGGCAGACGGTTTCAACCGAAAAACGCTTTCAAACTGCAATTATAGAATCTGATTCGGTATTTAATGCAGAAGGCATCGCTGATTTTAATGCTTTGAAAGCAAGATATTCTCATACGGGCAACCCCAGGAACCCAAGCGACAGTCTTTGGCTGTATGTGGCCTATCATCTTAGCAACGGCGGAAATTATCTCGAAGATGTGGTGGGCTTGTCGACTTTGTATACCCTGGCGCCTAAGGAGATTATCAATGCCAAGTTGGTTGGAACACGGGTGCTTTTAAATGATGCTGTAT
>JBCNOR010000359.1:0-5678 GCA_039593785.1 Niabella sp.
AATCAATGAGCTGGATGATGATGATTTTACGCCCGCAAAATTGGATATAGTATCGATAATTATATTCGACTGTCCACCAAAGATCTTATTAAACCAGCTGGTACCCTGTGCCTGTAAATCAGCATTGCCAAAAAAAGAGCTGAGGTTACCCAGTAAACCTGAGTTGTTAGCCTCCTTTGCTGCATTAAGCAATTGCCCGGCATCAGCTTCCGACTGCGTCCCTTTTGCCACTACACCGCCCAAAATTGAGGGTATTAAACCCGAAAGCGCTTTTGAAATACCGCTGTCACTTTCGCCAAGCAATGTGCTGGCTCTTGAGATCAGATCCGGTGAAACATAGTTCTTAACAAGATCTACGATGTTGATTGACATAATTGTGTTTTTAATGTTTGAAATTTTGGTTTAAAAATTTATGAGTGCGAAATTATAAGCAAGTCTTTTACAGATTTTAAAATATAGCCGTAACAAGCTTCTTTGTCGCTCAAGTCATCAATTATATCGCCCAATACTCCAAACACCTTAAATAAATTACTTCAAAGTATCATAACCTATCATATGGCGACCAGGGTTCGGGGCTTTCGTAAACTGCAATAACACAAAAATTATTCCTAAATTACAATAAAATTTTAAGACCCAACTATCTGCCTTGTTTTTTGGTGCACTGGTTTAAGATTAAATCTGAGCCAGACTTAACTGCAAAAGAATATTTGTATATTCAGGTATCCATTAGTTTAATGATATGAGAAAACCAACATTTAAAAAGGCAACAGGTATAGCCCTGGCTCTTGCATCCTTTTTTCTTTCAGCATTCCATATAGATCCTAAACCCAAAACAAAAGATCTGGCGGGTATCTGGGAAATGCAGATCAATAACCGGCCTACCGGTTTTTTAAAGATATTCGGTACCGGCGGTGATGTTAGCAATGTAAGACTAACACCGCTTGGATTTGTGAAAACACTTAGCGGCTCCTACGAAATACAATCCGATTCTACCTATATTGAAAAAGTGGCGGAGCATGAAAACGCTGCATTGAACAAAACAAATGTTGTATTGAAGTATCAAATGGATAATCCCAATACGCTTACCATAAGCTATACCATCAATAACTTTCATGGCAAAGAAACTTACCGGCGTGTACCGTTTACCATAGTTGTGAATTAGCGGTACGCATAAAAAAAATCCCCGTTTATGAACGGAGATTTGTAATAAAACGTATCCAATGATAAATTCGGTTATATAACTATATTAACCATTTTATTTTTGATGTAGATGATCTTTTTAGGTGTTTTACCTTCTACCCATTTTTGCACAACCTCGTTGCCCAATACCAATTGTTCTACTTCCGCCTGCTCTGCAGTTAAAGCAATGACCATTGTAGTACGCATTTTGCCATTGATGGAAACAGGATATTCCTTGCTGGTTTCTACCAGGTATTTTTCTTCCAGTTTAGGGTAGGCTGCGTCGATCACCGATGTGGTATGTCCTAATGCATGCCACAACTCTTCGGCAATATGCGGCGCGTAAGGCGCCAGCATAATAAGCATGGATTGCAATATCTCCTGCTTGTGGCATTTCAGATCGGTTAACTCATTCACCAGTATCATAAATCCGCTCACACCGGTATTAAAGCTGAAACGCTCGGTATCGTCTTCAATTTTCTTAATGGCGCGGTGTAATACTTTTTGCTCGGCATCCGATGCTACATCGGTTGTCACCTGCCAGATCGACTCCCCGGTGTTTGTTTCTTTATAAAATAAACGCCACAATTTTTTAAGAAAACGATGCACCCCTTCAATACCCTTGGTATCCCAGGGCTTACTCATCTCTACAGGTCCTAAAAACATTTCGTACATGCGGAACGTGTCGGCACCATATTTATTTACCAGGTCATCAGGGTTAACGGTGTTGTATTTGGTCTTAGACATTTTTTCCACTTCTGCACCACAGATGTATTTACCATCTTCCAGGATAAACTCTGCACTGGCATATTCGCCATTACGCCATTGCTTGAATTTTTCTATATCCAACTCAAAACCATCTACAAAGTTTACATCTGCATGAATCCTGTCTAAAAGCTTTCCCTGATAAGAGCTGTCGCTTTCTATTAATCCATGAGAGACAAACTGGTTAGTCCCATTAATACGATATACAAACCGGCTGCTACCTTGTATCATACCCTGGTTTACCAGTCTTTTAAAAGGTTCGTCAAAACCAATATGGCCCAGGTCGTACAGGACTTTTGTCCACAAACGGCTATATAATAAATGTCCTACAGCGTGCTCGGTACCACCAATGTACAGGTCTACCTGGTTCCAATAGTCAGTAGCTTTACGGCCTGCAAACTCCTGGTCGTTCTGCGGATCCATATAACGCAGGAAATACCAGGACGAACCCGCATAGCCCGGCATGGTGTTCGTTTCAAGATGTTGCGATGTCCACTCAGCAATATTGGCCAAAGGACCTTCTCCTTCAGGACCCGGACTGTAAGAATCTACTTCCGGCAGGGTTAAGGGCAACTCGCTTTCATCCAAAGCATAGGCCACCCCGTTGATCCACTTCACCGGGAAAGGTTCACCCCAATAGCGCTGACGGCTAAAGGCGGCATCACGCATCCTGTAATTAACCTTGCGCTTGCCAATGCCTCGTTTCTCAATTTCATTGATCACCAGCTCCATTGCTTCACGCATAGGCACACCATTCAGGAAGCCGGAATTACTTAAAACCGCTTCTTTGGTGGCATTGGCATCTTCTCCGTTAAAATGCTCACCAATAATATTAGTGATAGGTATATTGAACTGTTGTGCAAACCTGTAGTCCCGCTCATCGCCGCATGGCACCGCCATAATTGCGCCGGTTCCATATCCCGCTAAAACATATTCGCTGATCCAGATAGGAATATGTTTGGTTTCATCAAAAGGATTTACCGCATAAGCACCTGTAAAAGCACCCGTGATGCGCTTCTCTGCCATACGCTCACGTTCGCTTCTGCTGTTCACATAATCGATATACTCATCCACTTCTTTTTGTTGCTCTTCGGTAGTGATCTGCCTTACCAGCTCATGCTCCGGGGCAATTACCATAAAGTCTACACCCATGATGGTATCAGGACGGGTAGTGTATACTACCACGTTCGCTTTATGATTAGCGATCTGGAACTCGATCTCAGCGCCCGAGCTCTTCCCGATCCAGTTGGTTTGCATTTCCTTCATGGCCTCGCTGAAGTCAACGGTCTGCAAGCCTTGTAACAGGCGATCTGCATATTCAGTAATACGCAGGTACCATTGACGTAGTTTCTTTTTCACTACCGGATGCCCGCCGCGCTCGCTTACGCCGTTCACTACTTCATCATTAGCCAAAACGGTTCCCAGCGCTTCACACCAGTTCACCTCACCATAACCACAATAAGCCAGGCGATATTCCATCAGGACATGCTGGCGGGTAGCTTCGTCAAACGATTTCCAGTCTGCCGCGTTAAATACATGCAGCCCGAAATTAGCTACCTGGTATTTTTCGTTAGGGAAAGGGTGATGCCGGTTTCCCTCGGCTTCAAATATTTTTACCAGTTCATCAATACTTTCCGCTTTTTGCGTTTTGCGGTTGAACCAGCTTTTAAATAACTGTAAAAAGATCCACTGCGTCCATTTATAATATTGGGCATCGCTGGTGCGCACTTCGCGGCTCCAATCGTAGCAAAAACCAATATTATCCAGTTGCTGGCGGAAAGTAGCTATATTTTTATCGGTTGATACCGCGGGGTGCACGCCATGCTCAATCGCGTACTGCTCGGCAGGTAAGCCAAAAGCATCATAACCCATAGGATGTAGCACATTAAAGCCTTTCAGGCGCTTGTAACGTGCATAAATATCGCTGGCAATATAACCGAGTGGATGCCCTACGTGCAGGCCGGCACCACTTGGATAAGGAAACATATCCAATACATAATATTTAGGCTTTTCGCTGTCATTGCTTACTTTGTAAGCCTGGCTGTCCTTCCACTGTTGTTGCCACTTTTTCTCGATCGAGTTAAAATTATAGTCCATGTAGTACTATTGTTTTGATGATGCCGCATGCACAAACTTAGAAATACGGTTACCCATTGTCTTTCCAGGGTAGCCATATATACGCCCATGCATTAAAAGGCGCAAATTTAAGCATTGTAGACCGGATACACTAAATTTGCGAGGCGGGAAAATATAAGGTTTAAAACCCTCCTGGCCGGAGGGGCAGGTTTGAGGTTTAAGGTTATTCGCTCCATAGATTAGCTTTGAACACCGGACTTCAATATTTAATATAAAACATTGAATTTTAAATAACATATGGCGGGTAAAACGAGGGTAGTTAAAAGGGGGAAAGCTTCTTATTTTATGAGTATACTGGGGGTTACCCTGGTGCTCTTCTTACTGGGTGTCATCGGCTGGCTGGTGATCAATACCCGTACTTTGGGACAGCATTTTAAGGAAGAAGTGGAAGTAAACGTCTACCTGCGCGATCCTTTAGCTCCAGCGGACAGCACCGCCCTGGTGCAATACATAGCTTCTAAATCTTACATTAAAGAGTATGTATTTACTACCAAAGAGATGGCTAAAGCCAAATACCTGGCGGATGGCAATGAAAGCTGGGAAGGTATTTTAACCGAAAACCCGCTGCCACAAAGCATTGATTTTAAGCTAAAATCGGAGTATTTAAACGCAGATACGCTTAAAAATATCCGGTCAGACCTTGAAAAGCAAACCTATGTAACTGAAGTAAAATATCCTGAATTGCTGGTTGGAGGGCTCGATAGTAAAATAAAAATAGTGAACTGGGTGCTATTGGGTGTGTCATTATTGTTACTGCTGGCAGCCATAGTGCTGATCGATAATACCATCAGGCTGGCAATGTTTAGCAACCGCTTTACCATTAAAACCATGCAAATGGTGGGTGCTACCCGCTGGTTTATTGCTAAACCGCTTGACCTGAGAGCCATATTGAACGGAGCTATCAGCGGCGGTATAGCCATTATTGCAGTGTTGCTGATTATCCGCAGCGCTAAAAAAATGTTGCCTGAACTGGAAGCTATCCAGGACAATACCCAGTTAGGCCTCCTGTTTGCCAGCATGATGTTGCTGGGCATCCTGATTACCCTGGTGAGCACGCATACCAGTGTTTTGAAATACCTGAAGAAAAAGCTGGATGATCTTTATTAACGGTTATTTTGAAAAAACAATACTAATATTGCAGTTCTAAATATTTTATATGTCTGAAAATACGGTTACTACATCTGCAAGCAGTCCTGCTCTTTTTGGAAAAAGCAACTATATGTGGATGTTGCTGGGTGTAGTGGTTATTGCTTTGGGTATGTTTTTAATGGCAGGCGGCAGAAGCGAAAATCCTGCAGAATTTAAACCCGAAGAAGTGTACAGTACTACACGTATTACGGTAGCGCCTATACTGATCTTCATAGGCCTGGCTATAGAGTGTTATGCCATTTTTAAAAAATCAAAATAGATCCCGATCTTAAAATATGTACAGGCGATGCAGCAGTATCGCCTTTTTTTATATAGTACGAACTCATACTTATGAATCTGATTGAAGCTATTATTATCGCCATTGTAGAAGGAATTACTGAATACCTGCCCGTTTCATCCACCGGGCACATGATCATTGGCGAGGTCACCTCGTGGATCAGGTGCAGGTC
>JBCNOR010000036.1:0-16608 GCA_039593785.1 Niabella sp.
CTGTTGGCGCATTCTGGGCATCAGATACCTGGTTTAAAGAAAGTAATAGTACACTTAGAAGTATACGATAGAAAAAAATGTTTGTTTGCTTGTTCATTTGTTTGATTAGTTGGTTGCCACGCATGGCTAAGACATAGCTATCCTGCCCGCAACAGATGCACGTTTAATTAAATACCTGCAGTAAGGCGATTGCAAAAAATTCCCTGACCATTCATCGTTTTATTGGTTGCTACCAACCGGTCAACGGGAAATGCAGTATAGAATAGCCTTACTTTACAATAATGAAGATCGAAGTGATCAAAAACAGTTATCTACAACAACAGCTTATAGAAGCTGAAGTAACTGCCAAAACTGATGAATTTGAAACCATCTTATAGAAAAGAAGACGGCCTTTTGTGTACCACACATAGTTTCCTGATTGGTTCATTTTTTTTAGTTTAGATTCCTGCTGCCGGTGGTTAACAGCAAATAGTCTATTATTTTAGTAGATAAAAATATTATTATTTTCTATTCTGACAAATTTTAAATGTACCTTTTATAATTATTGTTGAAAAACCGCGCCAGACCTGCATTATACCCGACCGGTTTGTCACTGTAGCACCAATCATAAAAATGTCTAGGTTTTTCAATATAGAATCCATGCTGCACTCACCTTTTATGATCATTTTTGTATCAACGATATAATTGCTATGGACCAAAAGAAATTTAATAACGGCTATATCATCGGGATATCCTTTATCTCGGCCTTAGGCGGGTACTTATTTGGTTTCGACTTTGCTGTAATTGCAGGGGCGCTTCCTTTCTTAAAAGAACAGTTTCACTTCGATGAAGTACAGGAAGGTATTGCCACCGCTACACTGGCAATAGGTTGTATAGTTGGATGTATTATTGCCGGTAGTTTGTCTGATAAACATGGACGAAAGCGAAGCCTTATGCTGTCTGCAACCATTTTCCTGGTTTCCTCTCTGGCTATGGCTTTTAGCAACAGTAGCACTGCTTTTATCACTGCCCGTTTTTTTGCAGGTATCGGTGTAGGTATGGCTTCTGTACTTTCGCCCATGTATATTGCAGAAATAGCCCCGGCTCCCATGCGGGGAAGACTGGTAGCCATTAACCAGATGACCGTTGTTATTGGCATATTCGTTACCAACCTGGTTAATTATAGCTTACGTAATAAAGGCGATGAAGCCTGGCGTTGGATGGTTGGACTGGGAGCAGTTCCATCTTTTCTTTTCCTTGCCGGTGTTTTACTGTTACCCGAAAGCCCGCATTGGCTCATCGGTCAATCGAAAATGGACAAGGCTCGCGCCATTTTATCAAAAATAGGCGGAGCCCTCTACGCAGACACCACAGCGCATTCTATAAAAGCTTCGTTGCAGCAAAGCGCTTCATCCCGCTTCTCCCAATTGTTTGACAAAACTGTATTGACGGCAGTGATTGTAGGTATGGGACTGGCCATTTTCCAGCAGTTATGCGGCATCAATGTTGTATTTAATTACACAGCTACTATTTTTGAAAGCGTGGGCTTTAACCAGGATGACCAGCTCAGGCAAATGGTATTTATTGGTCTTGTAAATATGCTCTGTACGGCTGTGGCTATGTGGCAGGTAGACAGGTTAGGAAGAAAGCCCCTGATGTTGTTCGGAGCTATTGGTTTAACCCTGCTTTACCTGGTCAGCGCCTCGCTCCTGCAACGGCAATCGGCTTATGCCTCCTGGTCATTGTTAGCAGCCATTGGCGTTTATGCCATGACCCTGGCCCCTGTAACATGGGTATTGATAGCTGAAATTTTCCCCAACAAAGTACGCGGTAAAGCAACATCCGTGGCCATTATAGCTTTATGGCTTTCTTATGCCCTGTTAACTTTTACATTTCCCATTATGGCCAAACGCATGGGCACCTACACACCTTTCTATATATATGCTGTAATATGCCTGGCCGGGTATGTATTTGTAAAAACTAAAATAAAAGAAACGAAGGGTAAATCCTTGGAAGAGATGGATCATATTTTTTCGGGTCATTAGTAATGGGTTAACGCCACGGCACTCAATGTATTTGGTCCCTGCTGATTATGAATCAGCGAATCCGACCTGCACCAAACAAATCTTAAAACGAAACCGGTAATGATGGAAGTAAAAGCCTGGAAAGAAAAAACAGTCATTCCAACTTATAAAACAGGCAAGCCTGACAAAAACCCTATGTTCCTGGAGAAAAGAGTATACCAGGGCAGCAGCGGCGTGGTATACCCTTACCAGGTCATTGACAAAGTGTATGATGAAAAAGAAGATAAAGCCTGGACGGCCCTTTACCTGGAGAATGACTATATTAAAGTAATGATACTACCAGAGCTGGGTGGTCGCATACAAATGGCTTATGACAAAACCAATGACTATCATTTTGTATATTACAACCGTGTCATCAAACCCGCACTGGTAGGTTTAACGGGGCCATGGATCAGCGGCGGCATTGAATTCAACTGGCCCCAACATCACCGCCCTACCACATTTGATGCCACCGACTACTATATCTCAGAAAACAAAGACGGGAGCAAAACCGTTTGGGTAAATGAATACGAGATGATGTTTGGCACCAAATGCGCGCTGGGCTTTACATTGTATCCCGATAAAGCTTATATAGAACTGCAGGCCAGGCTCTATAACCGCACGCCGTTTCCACAAACCTTTTTATGGTGGGCCAACCCGGCGGTGTCGGTGGACGAGCATTATCAAAGCGTGTTTCCGCCCGATGTGCATGCTGTTTTTGATCATGGCAAAAGGGACGTCAGCTCCTTCCCCATTGCCACCGGCACTTACTATAAGGTCGACTATTCGCCAGGCACCGATATATCAGTATATACCAATATTCCGGTCCCCACTTCCTATATGGCCGTTAACAGCCAGTTTGATTTTGTAGGCGGCTACCACCATCAAAAAAAGGCAGGCCTGATGCATATCGCCAATCACCATATCAGTCCGGGTAAAAAACAATGGACCTGGGGATGTGGCGATTTTGGCAAAGCCTGGGACAAACAACTCACCGATGAGGACGGCCCCTATTTTGAACTGATGTGCGGCATGTATACCGACAATCAGCCTGATTTTGGCTGGATCATGCCTAACGAAGCCAGAGAGTTCAGGCAGTACTTCATGCCTTATAAAAATATAGGCTATGTAAAGAATGCTTCCAAAGAAGCTATGGTTAACATGGAATTTTCAGGAAGCCAGGTCAGTATCCAGGTGTATACCACCAGCGAACAAACAGTTATCATCAGGCTGCATCACAATGGAAATATAGTATTCGAGGATAAAGCAACGCTTTCTCCCGTTAATACTTACCATAACACCATTCCAATACCGGCAGCTGATACTTCACAGTTCAGGCTGGTCATATCAGATCCGGGTGGAAAAGAACTCATTGCTTACACTCCTGTAACCAGGCAGGGTATGCCACTTCCCGATCCGGCCCGGCCTATTGCATTGCCTGAAGAAATTGAAACGGTAGAGTCGTTATTTTTAGCAGGGCATCACCTGGAACAATACCGGCATGCCACCTACAACCCTATAGATTACTATAATGAAGGGCTGAAAAGAGACAGTACCGATATTCGTTGCAACAATGCCAAAGGGCTGTGGTTGCTGCGGCGGGGCGTTTTCAAAGAGGCAGAGGTATATTTAAGAAAAGCCGTGGAGCAAATATGCCGGCATAATCCAAACCCCTACGATAGTGAGCCCTTATACAACCTGGGGCTCTGCCTGAAATACCAGGGACAATACAACGAAGCTTATAACCTGTTCTTTAAAAGCAGCTGGAGCGCCGCTCAGCAGGATATAGCCTATTTACAGGCTGCTTATATTGATGCCCGCCGGTCTCAGTGGCAGGATGTGATTGAACTATCTGAAAAATCGTTGTTAAGAAATTACCATAGCCTTCGCGCAAGGCATTTAAAAATTGTGGCATTACGCAAAACCAACAGCATAACCGAAGCTATGGAATTATGCCATCAAACAATAGATATCGATGCTTTTGATTTTGGTGCTCTATATGAATTAGCATTATGCTATTACGAAAAAGGTCAGCATGCTTTGGGGGATGATGCCATACAGCGCTTACAGGAGATGATACAGCGGCGGGCCTATACTTACATTGAGATCGCTAACCAGTATGCAGAAGCCGGTTTGTGGGAGGACGCAATCGCCTTTTTACAACTTTACAAGGGCAACGATGCGCTCATCTCGTATTACAGGGGTTATTACGAACTGCGGGCGGGTCACGACGCGCAAGCCGGAAAACATTTTGATTGGGCATTGAACGAAGAAATAAGAGGCAGCTTTATCAACCGGATAGAAGATGTATTAGTATTAGAAACTGCAGCAGGTTTTAATACCAATGATTATAAAGCATGGTACCACCTGGGCAATTATTATTATGCAAAACAGTTATACAAGGCCGCAGGAGCAGCCTGGGAAAAAAGCATTGCTATTAATGGCAATGTCCCCACTACACTCAGAAACCTGGGAATTGCCAGTTTTAACAAGTTTAATAAAAAACAGGAAGCGCTTCAGCTATACGAACAGGCTTTTGCAGCTGATGAATCTGATGCCCGTATTTTATTTGAACTGGATCAGTTAAAGAAGCGTTTCAATATCCCTCCACATAAAAGGCTCGCTTTTTTAGAGCAGTATACCGGGTTAATTTTTCAACGGGACGACCTGCTGATCGAATTCATTAACCTTCATACGCTTACCGGTAATACCAACAAAGCGCTTGAGATGATCGAGGGCCACCATTTTCATCCCTGGGAAGGAGGCGAGGGAAAGGTATCAACGCAGTATATAACCAACCTGGTTTTACAGAGTCGCAAAGCACTATTGAAGAATGACAATGAGGAAGCGATAGCGCTGTTAGAGCGTGCCCGTGTTTACCCGGACAACCTGGGAGAAGGAAAGATATCCGGTGCACAGGAAAATGATATTTTCTACTGGCTGGGATGCGCCTGCGATCAACTGGGTGATGCTGCCAAAGCCCAGGAATACTGGGAAATAGCTGCGGTGGGCTTAGACGAACCTGCACCAGCTATTTACTATAACGATCAACAGCCGGATAAAATATACTACCAGGGTTTGGCTTTAAAAAAACTCGGTAAAACAACAGAAGCAGCACAAAAATTTCAGAAGCTGATTGATTATGCCGGGGCTCACGAAAACGATCATATCCGCATCGATTTCTTTGCAGTATCACTCCCCGACCTGATGATCTTTGACGACGATCTGGATACAAAAAATAAAATACACTGCTATTACCTGGCAGGGCTGGGTCATTTAGGTCTCGGTAACTTCAGCGAGGCGAAACAATATCTTGATAAGGTAATTGATATGGACCCCGGGCACCTGGGTGCTACTATTCACCAACCCCAGCAAGAGCCGGTCCATTTATAAGAAACGCTTCCGCTTCCTGTAATGCAGCGGAGATTCGCCCATATACTTACTGAATAACCGGGAAAAATAGAAGGGGTCGTCTAATCCCAGGGTATAGCAAAGCTCTTTCACGGGCATGTCTGTAAATTCAAGATACTGGCATGCCCGTTGAATTTTCAGATGATTAAAATATTCAAGTGGGGAATGGCCGGTTTTATTTTTAAACATGGCTGAGAAATGAGAAGATGACATATGTATCAAAGAGGCCAGATCTTTCAGCACCACTGTTTCCATGATATGTTCCTGCATATACGCTACCACGATGTCAATTTTATTTTTTTCCTCTTTATATGGAGGGTTGAGAAACTGCGGAAAGCAAAAAGTACCCAGGTAACTGGTGAACATCATATTCAGATAAAAAAGGTGATCCATACTATAACCCGATTCGAGTGTCCGGTATATATCATCAAATAGCAGGGTACGCTTTTCATTATATATAGCACTACCCACATAATCAGTGCAGTTCTTTAGCAATAATTCTATGAAGTTGGCAGCCGATAAGCCATTAAAATGCGCCCAGTAAATAGACCAGGGCTGATCTTCAGCCGCGGCATACCTATGTTTTACACCGGCAGGAATGACCAGGTACTCCCCCTCTTTAACAGACACGCTGTTACCATCTACCACAGCCCATCCTTTTCCCCCTGTACAGTAGATCAAAATATGCTGGTTACATCCATGATCTCTTTCGCGAAAATGAAAGGCAGCTTTGGGATAATAACCAATATCTGTAATATAAAGATTAGATAACAACTGCTGGTCCCGGCAGGCCTGTATCACCTGCCGGGGTAGCACGATGGCTTTTTGTCCCTTAAAGCCGTCCTTCTTTTTAACGGTATCCTTATGATTTTTTGCAGCCATGTGTATTCGGTGGTAGTTTATAAAATAGCGACTGTTAGTTCATCCTTACCAATTTTACCCAACGGGCATCCCTGGCTCCCGCGGTTAAGGTAAATGATTTTTCACCGGGTTTAATGACGCCTATTTCTTCGTTGGTAAGATAATCCCTGATACTATGGGCTGCGTTCTTCCACTTTAATTGTTCACGTGTAAAAACATAGTCAAAGGACCGGGTGGTATCAAAGTTGATGATAGCCGCACTGATCGTATCGCCGGGCAGGTAAAAACTTAATTGTTGATCTTCCTTTAACCCGTCAGCTACCTTCAGCGGTATAAAAGCCTGTGGATACCTGAAATACCTGCACAGATAAAGGTTGTTTAAAAAGCGGCTGGCCCTGGCTCTTGACAGACTATCCCTGAAATCAGAACCATCGCCCAGCGCACTGCCCATAACAGCCATAGTAATCAACCGCACCTTTACATCCTGCTCGCTGATGGGATTATTTTTCTGAAACTGTTTCATTACCGATACATCCATATTAGTATAAGGCCAAAGGCTACCCTGCATCCATCCCAAATGAGAAGAGGTGATCATTGAGGCGGCAGTGCTGCCATAATGTGGGAATCCTTTCTGATCATTTCTTAAATGGGAGTAAACATCAGTAGACAAAAAACGGATATGTGTATACTGGCTGGGGAAGGTAGGCGATATGGCCTGCGTTATAAAGACATCAGGCCCCAGTATTGAGTCTATCAATTGCTTCAGCATGCTCATTCCCTTATTGTATGCCTGCAAGCCCGATTGCACTCGTTTATCGTACCTGGCTGTGGACTCTAAGGCACCTGCAGTCAGGAAATCGATCTTTAAAAACCGGGCTCCGATCGCTTTGGCTTTTTCCAATTCGCCAATAATCCGCTGCCGGGTTGCCGGATGAGTGGGATCCAGGGGAAAGGCCCCAAACTCCCCGTCCTTATATACAATCGTCTTACCATTATTATCTTTTAAGGTCACATCACGAATAGGGATATCGGTGTATTGCAATTTGTCTTTTTCTACGGAAGATTTCCAGGTCCAGACCGCGAAAGGAATAAAGTAAAAACCCAGCTCCTGGTTATTTCGTATACAATGTTCCCTGATAGACTTTAATACCTCTTTATTGTAAATACCCTGGTCGTAGGAATCGATGCTCATATAAACTTTTTTGTTAGCTGAAAAGTTCTTCAAAGAAGCTATATAATCTGAAATATCAAATACGCCTTCCGGCATCATTCTTTTCTCATATCCCAAAACACCCTCCACGCCAAAGCTATTCCAATAAAATGGCGCCGTATTATTCCATTTCAAAGCACCATTTCTCTTCTGATTTACCTTTCCATAATCCTGAAAAGCCTTTGTGCGGCTGTTTAAGCCACTTACAAAAATATCCGGCGATACAATGGTATTGCCGGTCATCGCTCCATGGGCTACTATATCGTGTGTCCCGTCGTTACCGCCGTATTCGGCAGGCAATGCATTATTATCGGGTGTAGATGCGCCGCCATATACCACAAAAGAATCGAGTATATTTTTCTGCGTCGATAATTGGTATTGTATGCCCGTCTTCCAGAAGTCATGGGTAACAGCGCCCAGCACGACGCCCGAAAGCCGTTCCGTGTCATACAATGAAGAAAAGCTGTAACCCGTTCCACGCACCGGCTCGGGCCGCCATTCAGCTGTCAACAGTTTGGTCCAGTTATCATTATCAAAGGGCATATCCAGAACGCGGGGCTGATTGCCGTTGACAAAACCTTGTCCACCCTTTTGCTTCGCCAATGTCAGGGGACTTATATAATTAACAGCCAGGTTTTCCTCCTTCCCCGCGGAAGCGGTCAATCTTAATATAAAAAAAGACTGGCCCTTATAAATTAAAACAGATTGTACCAGTTTTAAACCAGTTCCCGGGTTTTTATGAATTATATTCAGCTGCTGCCCCTTGCCTGTTAAGTCACTTAATGGCCGGACTTCAATTATGTGTTGCGCAAACTGATCGCTGCTGTATACCTCGCCGCCGGCATCCTTTATCATTGCGGCGGTATTTTTTAAAAAGCTGCCATCCTGGAAATAATAGCTGACAAGTCCTTGCTTTTTATTGACTACCACCCGGTAAGCCGGCGACACCACCACTACACTATCTCTGAAACTTTGAATAGCTTGCGCGAAAATCACGCTTTGGACCATCAGCAGCAACAAGCCACTCGTCAAATATTTTATTGTTTTTTTCATACAACCAGTTTTGCAATCATGATATGATCGGGGGTATTCTCAAAAATGAGTAAAAACCCGTTAAATTGACTAGACGATCATCGGCATTTGCTGGACAATTATATTGCAAAATAAAAAAAAATTATACTAATAGAATAGTATAGTATAATTTTGAGTCGGGAGCTAATACAGATTACTCCTTGATTTAATAACAATTGCTATGCAAACCGTATACGACCATATCAGGGAAATGGAGAATGTTCATGGCCTATCCAAGCATGAACAATTTGTGCAGGGTTTTTTGAATGCTGTGGACAATAAAGTTTTATCCAAAGGAGATATGCTTCCTTCTGTAAACAATTTGATTTCCGAGCTGGGCTTTGCCCGGGAAACTATTGCCAAAGCCTATAAGGAACTGATCAGCCGTGGCATAGTAGAATCTAAAAACAGGATTGGTTTTTTTCTTGCCAGGGAAAATACCCGCAACCAGCTTAGAATTGCATTGATCATTTTTGCTTTCGACAGTTTCCAGGAAGTGTTTTATAAAACCTTCAGGAACCGCCTGGGTAAGCAAACGCATATCGACATTTTCTTCCACCATAATAATATAGACATATTTGAAAGCATTATCGACAGGGTAAGAGGTAAATACGGTATGTATGTAGTAGCGCCTATTCCCCACAAAAAATCGGCGGCTATCCTCAATTCTCTACCTAGGGATAAGTTCCTGATGATCGACCGGCACTTACCGCTGGCTACTGATGTATCTTATATTACCCAGGAATTTTTTCAGTCCTCCTATGCTGCATTTGCCCAGCTGGCACCTGCCATCAAGAATTTTAAAAAAATGCTTTACTATCACCGGCCTAATTCTGATACGCCGGAAGAAATACTGAAGGCTTTCCAGCAATTTGTAAAAGATTTTAAGATACGGCACGCTATACTCCCTGAATACATTCCTGGTTCTATTGAAGCCGGCTATGTTTATTTCACTATCAATAATGCAGAGCTGTGGATGATGTTAAGAGATGCCAAGCAGAAAAAGCTGAAGCTGGGAAAAGATCTGGGTATCCTGTCGCATAACGACGAAATAGTTAAGGAGATTATATTTGATGGGATTACTACTTATTCAACCAGTTTTGAAGCGATGGCAGAAAAGGCCGCTGAATTTATTCTCCACCGAAAAAAAATACAGGAGACTATCCCTACTATTTTAATCAGGAGAGGTTCTCTCTAACTTTCAAAAGCAAACTATGTTTATCAGCTTTTTCCTGCTATTGGTAATTGCTGCAGCTGTTTCGGTGTATACCACCCGCAAACAAAGCAAAACTTCCGTTAGCCACTACCTGGGAAGCAGGAGTCTTAATTTCTGGATGGTAGGCTGCTCACTTTTTTTAACTAATATGAGCGCCAACCAGTTTGTAGGCGAGAATGAATTTGTATATACCAGTAATATGACTGTCATGTGCTGGGGCATGAGTTCCATCTTAGCCATGATCATCGTATCTGAATTTTTAATGCCGATATACCTGCGCATCGGGGCCATGACCACCCCTGATTTCCTGGGTATACGCTTTGACAAACCAACCCAACTCCTGGTGTCTGTTATTTTTCTGTTGAGCTATGCCATCAACCTTGTTCCGGCGGTGTTGTATGGTTGTGCAGTTGCAATGAATGGAATTTTTCAACTAGATGCGTTACTGGGTCTCGATTACTTCACCACCATCAGGCTGCTGGTAGCCTTTATTGGTGTAACGGGTTGTTTATATGCTGTACTGGGCGGATTGAAAGCAATCACTATCAACGATATTGTACAGGGAATCGGGATGGTAATCGGCGGAATACTGATCACCTGGATCGGGCTGAAATTCTTGGGCGATGGAAGTTTGACCACTGGAGTAGAAAAGCTTTTAGGCAACAACCGCGAGCATTTAAATGCAATAGGCAAACCCGGCACTGCGATCCCTTTCGGTACTTTGTTCACCGGCATGTTGCTGATCAATATTTACTACTGGGGCATGGAACAATATATTGTGCAGCAATCGCTGGCCGCGCGCAACCTGGCTGAAAGCCAGAAAGGCATTTCCCTTGCCTGCGTAGGCAAATTGTTTGCCCCCATTCTTTTAAATGTGCCCGGGCTTATTGCCTTACAACTCTATCCGGGTATGGAGAATACTACACAGGTATTTCCCAAAATGATAACCGGGACATTACCTCCCATCATTACCGGTCTTATTGCGGCCATTGTATTTGGCGGGGCTTTAAGCACGTTTAATGCCGGCCTCAACAGCATCGGCACCCTGTTCACCATGAATCTTTATAAACCATGGCTGGAAAAAAGAAACCGGGTTATTAAAGACAGGGACCTGGTCGGCAAGGGCAGGCTGGTACAGGTAGCTATTACGTTGATCGCTATCATTTTTTCACCTTATATCATGTTTTTCAGTGGCGGCTTTTACAGTTACCTGCAAAAAGCAGCCAGCTATTTCAGCGTGCCCGTATTTACTATCATGCTGATTGGCCTGGTAACGCGACGCGTACCTGCGGTGGCCGCCAAAACAGGCCTGTTCTTTTTTGTAACCGCCTATATCATTACCCAGTCAGTTATTGATACAGGGCTGCATTACCTGCATGTGCTGGCCCTGCTTTTTGTAGCAACCAGCCTGCTTATGTTATTTATAGGAAGATGGTTGCCGCGGGAGCAACCTTTTACTATACAAAACCATGCTAAAGTAAATCTCACCCCCTGGAAGCAACGGTATATTTACTACATCCTTTTGATTGCCTTAATGACGGGCATGTTCTTCCTGTTCTCCCCTTTGGGTATTGCCCGGTAAAGCCATCATTGCACAGAATATTGTGCATTCTTTTCATAATAATGTCTATTGTGCCGGCCAGCGGTTCACAATAATTTCGAGGCGCGGGTTTGCCCTGTTCAATATCACCAAAAAAAATTTGTTTATAAAAAATTAAATATTAATTTTGGTATAGTATAGTATAGTACAGATTGCTTTTACTGAATTGCTTGACTAAACTTTTTTAATAATTGCTTAAAATGAATAACCGATTGCCTTGTATTTCGGGAGGGAAACGAGATTCCTTTCTATGCCGTACCTGGATGCTGGTAACCTTACTCTTAGCCAGCTGCCTTGTTCAGGCGCAAACCAGACCGATCATTGGGACTGTTAAGGACAGTTCGGGAAAAATGATGGACGGTGTGAATATCACTATTGTTAACAAACAGAAGGCTGGAACTGCTACGGACAAGAACGGCCGTTTTGTTTTGGAAGTAGCCAATGGCGATTCTTTACGATTCTCCTATGTAGGCTATTCCGATGAGTCATTTACGATTTCGGAAGCCACCCGGAATGTAGATATAATAATGACTCAAACGGTATTCCAGGCGGGTGATGAAGTAATAGTAACCGCTTTTGGCCGGAAAGAGCGAAAGGAAGCGGTAGTAGGTTCTGTTACTACTATTCAACCGGAAGAGCTTAAAATTCCCGCCAGTAACTTAACCACCGCTATGGCCGGCCAGATTGCCGGTATGATCGCTTATCAGAGAACCGGCCAGCCCGGACAGGACAATGCAAACTTCTTTATCAGGGGTGTTACTACTTTCGGGTACAAACAAGACCCTTTAATCCTGATTGACAATGTGGAGCTCACGGCGAACGACCTGGCCAGGCTGCAGGTAGACGATATTGCGTCATTCTCTATCCTGAAAGATGCCAGCGCTACAGCATTATATGGTGCCAGGGGCGCTAATGGTGTGATATTGGTTAGCACTAAAGAAGGTCGCGAGGGAAAGGCTAAAATCAATTTCAGATCGGAGTATTCTTCCTCCCAATCAACGCAAACCCTGCAGCTGGTGGACCCTATAAAGTATATGGAATTATACAATGAAGCTTCGATCACAAGGGATCCGGGCGGTTCCGTTCCTTTTACACCGGCAAAAATCCAAAGCACCATCGATGCTATGAACGGCGCTCCCGGTAGCAACCCCTATGTATACCCTGCTGTAGACTGGCTTGATATGCTTTTCAAGAAGAGAGCTACTACCCAACGTAATAACTTAAGTATTAATGGTGGGGGAAAAGTAGCGAAGTATTACGTAGCAGGTTCTTATAATATTGACAATGGTGTATTGAAAGAAGATATCAGAAACAACAACGATAATAATGTTAAGTTCGAGAACTACCAGTTACGTTCCAATGTCAATATCAACCTCACCAATACTACTGAAATGATTGTGCGCCTATCGGGCAATTTCAGCGAGTATAACGGTCCTATTACAAGTGATGGCTCTTTTGCATCCGACCTCTACAATATTGCCGTTCACACCAGCCCGGTTCTCTTCCCGGCTTATTATGAACCGGATGCAGCTAATGCCAATACGCAACATATCCTTTTTGGTAATGTTGGGATTGGAGATGCCGGCATTGCAAGCAACAGCATACAATACAATAATCCCTATGCTGCATTATTAAGAGGACATAAAAATTTCTCGGAATCCAGGATGTCGGCCCAGTTTGAGGTTAATCAAAACTTTGATTTCATTACAAAAGGATTAAAATTCAGGGGGCTTCTTAACACCAATCGTTATTCCTATTTTACCTCTCAAAATGCGTATTCTCCTTTCTACTATAATATAGGTTCCTATAACAGACAATCCAACGAATATGCGCTTGTATGGTTGAATCCACAACCTACGGGTAACAACGTGGCTACAGAATATCTGCAATACAGCCGGCAGGAGCCTAAAACGAATACCTTCCTTTATATGCAGGGTGCACTCGAATACAACCGCAGTTTCGGTGACCATTCTATCAGCAGCACTTTTATCGCCACAAGGCAGCAAACCCTATACTCTGATGCAGATCATTTCCTGGGTCCATCTAATAACAGCCCACTGCAAAACTCGCTTCCCTACCGGAACTTCGGTCTGGCAGGTCGTTTAACTTATTCTTTTCTAAGAAAATATTTTATTGAAGGGAACTTTGGCTACAATGGGTCAGAACGTTTTTCAGCCAACCACAGGTATGGCTTTTTTCCAACAATCGGGGGCTCTTGGGTTGTATCGAACGAAAAATTCTGGAGCGATGGCATCGCTACTATAATTTCAAGATTAAAGTTAAGAGCCAGCCATGGCCTGGTAGGTAATGATGCTATCGGAAGGCAGCGTTTCTTTTACTTATCAGACGTGATTCTTAATGATGGGAACAATTATGCGCAGTTTGGTACCAACAATGGTTACGAACGTAAAGGTGTTGTAATCAGAAATTATGAAAACCTGGATGTAACCTGGGAAACCTCAAGGCAAACCAACCTGGCAGCGGAATTCACTTTATTTAAGAACTTCAATTTTATTGCAGAATACTATACCAATTACCGTTATAACATACTCCAGCAAAGGGCCAGTATTCCCACTACAATGGGACTTGAAGCCTCTATCAGTGCTAACCTGGGAGAAGTAAAATCGAAGGGTATTGATTTATCGCTAGACTATAAACAGAGTTTTAACAATAGTCTTTGGCTACAGTCCCGGGCGAATTTTACCTACTCCACCAATGAATATGTAAAACGTGAAGAGCCCAGCTATAATGAGCCCTGGCGATATTCCATCGGCCAGCCTATCAACCGGGGTTGGGGCTACCTGGCAGAAAGGCTTTTTGTAGATGATATTGAAGCTGCTAACTCCCCCATACAGAGCTTTAGTACGAATGGAAGGCTACCCCAGGGAGGAGACATTAAGTACAAGGATATGAACAATGACGGCAGGATCGATTACCTTGATCAAACCTTTATTGGCTACCCAACCGTTCCTGAAATTGTGTACGGATTTGGCTTGTCCAGCGGTTATAAAGGATTTGATATTTCGGCATTCCTGCAAGGACAGGCGAGAGTGTCCTTCTTTATTAATCCAAGCCGGGTTAGTCCTTTTATCCAAAGCCCCGACCCTTATGTTTATGGCAATACGCAGGTTATTACTGAGTTTGCTGATGACCACTGGACAGAAGCCAATCAAAACACCTACGCAACTTATCCGAGGTTAGGAGTCAGCAGGAATGTTATTGAAAACAATCTTCAAAACAGCACCTGGTGGCTGCGTAACGGGGCTTTTTTAAGATTAAAATCGGTTGAATTGGGATATACAGTGCCAGCAAAATTCACGAAAAGAGCTTGGATATCCAATGCCCGTATTTACCTGAGTGGTCTTAACCTGCTTACCTGGGCTCCATTTAAAACCTGGGATCCGGAACAGGGTGGCAATGGTTTCGCCTACCCTATTCAAAAAGTTTATAACATAGGTATCAATTTAAATTTATAAAAATGAGTCTGTTAGTATACATAAAAGGACTTGCAGGGGCTATATTAATCGGTGCATCTTTGTCATCACTCACTTCCTGTAAAAAATACCTGGATATCGTACCTGATAATGTAGGTACATTGGATTATGCTTTCAGGAATAAAAACGAAGCAGAGAATTATTTATTCACCTGCTACTCTACTATGCAACGGCAATACAATACCATTGTAAACCCCGGTTTCACGCTGGCTGCAGAAATAATATATCCAACGGACCCCAATGGCTTCGCAGCGCTAAACGAAGCGGGTTTCAGCCTGATAAAAGGTATACAAACGCCATCCAATCCCCTGATTAATTATTGGGATGGCGAAGGAGGTGCGGAGCCTATGTTCCAGGCTATAAGAAGATGCAATATTATGTTGGAAAATATTGATAAGCCCATTGATCTTGACGCTCCGACCAAAAACAGGTGGTTGGCGGAAACAAGATTCCTGAAGGCTTACTATCATTACTGGCTATTAAAAATGTATGGCCCCATCCCGCTTATTAAGCAAAACCTGCCTATCAATGCATCAGCTGAAGAGGTAAAAATAAAAAGGGCTACGCTAAGGGAATCGTTTGATTACGTGCTGTCCCTTCTGGACGAAGCAATCCCTAATCTTCCACCCACCATCCAGAATCCCGCGCAGGAACTGGGGCGTATCACTAAAGTTATTGCTCTTTCCTTCAAAGCTGAAATATTGACGATGCAGGCAAGTCCTTTATTTAATGGCAATCCCGACTATGTGGGCTTTAAAGACAAGGATGGAAGAAATCTTTTCCCGGACAGCTATGATGCAAGCCTTTGGCAAAAAGCGGCAACAGCCTGTAAAGAAGCCATCAACGAAGCTGAAAGCGTTGGCATTAAATTTCATACTTATATCCCGGTGGGCAATGTGCTGAACATGAACGATGAACTCAGGCAGGTGCTTACGCTACAAACTGCTGTTACAGAAAAATGGGAAAACAACCTGGAACTGATATGGGCTATGAATTATGGTTTTAATTACCAGAACTATGTTATACCGCGCATGACTGACAAATCGGTAGCCAGCGTCAACCAAAACCCGGGCAGTTTTTCTGTACCCATTGCAACTACCGACCTGTTTTACAGCAAAAACGGGGTACCTATCAATGAAGATAAAAATTTCGATTACAACAACAGGTATACCACCCAGGCCGGAGATGACATTAATAAGAATTATATAAAATTGGGATATGCAACCGCCAAGGTGAATTTTAACCGGGAACCACGCTTTTATGCCAACCTGGGCTTTGACGGTGGCATCTGGTTTGGCAACGGAGTACTAGATGCTAATAACCCGCGCTATGTGCAAGGTCGCGGACCTACTGCCCTGGCGGGCCCAAAAAGTGTTGGCGCCACCAATATGACCGGGTACTGGCCTAAAAAACTGGCCAACTATATAACAGTATATGATGAAACCTTTCAAACGGAACAATTTAAACTTCCTGTAATCAGGCTGGCAGGATTGTATTTGCTATACGCGGAAGCGTTAAATGAGAGCAATGGTCCAACGGCCGAAGCCTATGAATATATAGATAAAGTACGTATACGCGCCGGCTTAAAAGGCGTTGTTGAATCCTGGCAAACCTATTCATCCACCCCTTCAAAACCACTTACAAAAGAGGGCTTAAGACAGATCATACACCAGGAAAGAAGAATTGAGTTATGTTTTGAAGCG
>JBCNOR010000360.1:0-5672 GCA_039593785.1 Niabella sp.
GATGGGTAATCCTTTATTGGTAAAGTTGGGCACGCGGCTCACGCCCTGGGCCATCAAAGCCAAATTGCCGGTTAAAGGTTTAATACGCAAAACTATATTCAGGCAATTCGCGGGGGGCGAAACACTGCAACAAACCGCCCATGTAGCACAGGTTTTAGGTAAATATAATGTGGATGTGATACTTGATTATGGTGTAGAAGGCGGAGAAGGGGGCGATGCAGCATATGATCAGGCTGCTACTGAGTTTATCAAAGTAATAGACTATGCCGCAACACAGCCGAATATCCCTTTTATGAGCGTAAAGGTTACCGGTCTTACCCGCTTTGCTTTGCTGGAGAAACTGGATGAGCTTATGCATCGTAAACATGGGTCGCTTATAAAAAAATACCTGGCTGCGCTGGAAGAATTAAGTGCAGAAGAACGTGAAGAGTGGCACCAGGTTCGTTTAAGAATGATGCGGGTTTGCGAAAAGGCGGCAGAGAGCAATATTGGTATGCTGGTAGATGCCGAAGAAACATGGATACAGGATCCGGTAGATGCGCTGGTAATGTTGATGATGGATTCGTTTAACAAGGAGCGGGTAGTTATATACAACACCGTGCAGCATTACAGGCACGACCGGTTACAGTTTTTGAAGGATTGCATTGATGCCGCAAAGGAAAGGGGCTTTATCCTGGGCGTGAAACTGGTACGTGGCGCCTATATGGAAAAGGAACGAAAGCGTGCTGAAGAGAAAGGATATCCTTCTCCCATTCAGCCCGATAAAGCCAGCAGTGACCGTGATTTTGATGCCGGCGTATCGCTCTGCATTGAAAATTTAGAAAAAGTAAGCCTACTGGTGGCTTCCCACAATGAACATAGTAATATGCTGGCTGTAGAAAAACTCCGGCAACTAAATATACCACTCAACCATAAACACGTCAGCTTTAGCCAGCTATACGGCATGAGTGATAATATTACTTTTAATCTCGCCAAGGCAGGTTGCAACGTAAGTAAATACCTTCCCTTTGGACCAATTGAAGATGTGATACCCTATCTCATGCGCCGGGCACAGGAGAATACCTCTGTTAAAGGGCAAACGGGTCGTGAACTGGGGCTGATTCAGAATGAGCTGGAGCGCCGCAGGCAAGCTTAAACCCTTTTTTCATCTGCTTTCCAGTTGACAATACTTTCCTTTATAGTTTTAGGCGAAAGATTTTCTTTAACAGCCTTTACAACAAGTGGCACCAATTCCGCATCCGAAGCGAAACGCAGCGCTGCAATTTGTCCGAAAGACAATTTTGCTTCCATCGGCTCAAAGTCCTTGCCGGTAAGCATAGCGTATTTATGACGCATTTCGAGGCGAACCAGGCGATTCTGGAGTGTTAACGCATAGTGCTGGCGCAACATAAAAGCAACCCAGATAATAAGGATCAATATCAGCGTTATAAATAGCCAGATAGATTGAAACTCCCCTTCGGCTTTAATAGCCTTGTATCCGGCCAGTAGTGTAAGTAGCAGCGCCACGGGGTAAAACACAAAATGGTGCGCAGGGTAATACCGCACGTGATTTTTATAATTCTGAGCTTTCATTATGATTGATTTCTAACTTATGGTAAAGGTATACAACTTGTAACAGCAATGATAATCAATGTTGTTGGAAAGGGAAAATGGATCAGCACGCTGCCAAAATGTTAACTATTGAATAATGCAAGTTTCAGGCCCTTTTTAAATTAACCCGTTTCGCACATCCCGGGTCGCGGATTTTTATGGAACAGATTATTACCTATCTTGCATTATGCAACAGTATTTAGATCTACTTCAACATATCCTGGACAACGGTACGCAAAAAACGGACCGTACCGGTACCGGAACTATCAGCACTTTTGGACACCAGCTGCGTTTTGACCTGCAAAAGGGTTTTCCTTTGGTAACCACTAAAAAAGTGCACTTAAAAAGCATTATACATGAATTGCTCTGGTTTTTAAAGGGTGAAACCAATATTGCTTATCTGAAGGAAAACAATGTGAGCATTTGGGACGAATGGGCAAATGAAGACGGCGAGCTGGGCCCGGTGTATGGTAAGCAATGGCGTAGCTGGGAAGGAAAAGATGGTAAGGTAATTGACCAGATCTCCGACCTGATCAGCCAGATCAAAAAAACACCTGATAGTCGCCGGTTAATTGTCAGCGCCTGGAATGTAGGCGAACTGCCGGAGATGGCCTTGATGCCCTGTCATACCTTATTTCAATTTTATGTGGCTGATAATAAATTAAGTTGCCAGCTGTACCAGCGTAGCGCTGATGTATTCCTGGGTGTTCCATTCAACATTGCATCCTACGCGTTATTGACCATGATGGTAGCGCAGGTTTGTGATTTAGAGCCCGGCGACTTTGTACATACTTTTGGAGACGTACATATTTACAACAATCATATCGACCAGGTAAACCTTCAGCTAAGCCGCGAGCCATTTCCGTTACCGGTAATGAAGATCAATCCGGAAGTAAAAGATATTTTTGGTTTTCAATATGATGATTTCAAACTGGAAAACTACCAGAGTCATCCGGCTATTAAGGCGCCTGTTGCGGTGTAGCGGAATTTGATTTTAGTATAGGGTATCCAGCATCCCGTATCCGGTATCTGGGTTTATCATTCAATCACTATTTTAATTTACTATTTGTCATTATGATTATTTCACTCGTAGTAGCGGCATCTAACAACAATGTAATCGGCAAAGACAATCGCCTGGTGTGGAGTTTGCCGGATGATATGAAGCATTTTAAAAATGTTACCTGGGGAATGCCGGTGGTGATGGGACGTAAAACTTTTGAAAGCTTCAAAAGGCCGCTGCCGGGTAGAAAGAACATCGTGTTGAGCAATCAAAAGGGATTGAAGATCGACGGTGCTATAGTATTGAATAGCATGAAGGATGTAGCGTTTATGGTAAAGGAAGCCGATGTAAAAGAGCTGATGGTAATAGGCGGCGGTGAAATATATAAATTGTACTATCCCAAAGCCAACCGGATCTATATGACACGGGTGGATACGGTGATCGAGGGAGATACACATTTCCCTGTGATTGAAGAAAAGGAATGGAAATTGGTAAGCAGCATCAAAAATAAGGCTGATGAAAAGCATGCGTTTGATTATACCTACGAAGTATGGGAACGAAAGTAGTGATAGTGTGAGTAATGAATAATGAATAGCCTTGAATCTTAAACCTCAAACCTTAAATCTTAAATTTTAAAATTTTGGTTTATTCTCCTTTACAAGCTGCTGCAAAGTATTTTAAATATTATGTTCATGCTGCCAACAGCAAGGGGCATGGCATGCATTCTCCTTTTGTTTACGAGTTTATTACGAAAGTGATGAATGATTTTACAAAGTATGAAGAATATGAAAAAGTAGAGCAGCTCAGAAAGCAATTGCTCTCCGATTCAACCGAATTACTGATTGAAGACATGGGGGCGGGCTCATCAGCTACATCCTCTGATAAAAGAACCGTCAGTTCTATTGCAAAAAATGCAGCAAAGCCAAAAAAGTTCGGACAGTTATTATACCGCATGGCAAAATTTTACCAGCCACAAACTATATTGGAGCTGGGCACATCATTGGGTATAACCAGCAGTTACCTGGCTTTGGGAAACCCTTCAGCCAAAGTGATTACTGTGGAAGGCGCATCCAGCGTAGCTGATAAAGCACTGGATCATTTTCAGCAGCTTAATATTCACAATATAGAATTAGTTCGGGGCAATTTTGATTCCACGCTGGCTGATGTATTAAGCGCGAATCAGCGCATTGATCTTGCATTTATAGATGGTAACCACAGGCAGGAACCTACCGAAAGGTATTTTCAACAACTGCTGCCACATATACATAATGATACACTTCTGGTATTTGATGATATACACTGGAGCAAGGGAATGGAAGCAGCCTGGAAAAATATTGTGCAACATGAAGCGGTATCCTGCGATATAGATTTGTTTTATATTGGCATCGTCAGCTTTAGAAAGGAGTTTAAAGAAAAGCAAAGCTTTAGCGTAAGGGTATAGCATAAATCAGCTTATTCTTTTTCCGGTATATCACTGAAGCCGGGCAGAGCAACGCATCTAAATTTTTTAGAGCCGGAGGCCCGTTTTTATATTACAGAGCCGTGCTTCAGCCCGGCTAACAATGATGTGTTTGGGGAGAGAGTGCCGTTGGTACGGCACATCATGCGCCGAACCCACGGTTCTCAAATCGTTTTTTCAGCCCTCAAACGGGTTAAAACCCATCTTTATAAAACTGATTCGAGGCTACGCCTCTTTTGTAAATCAGATATGTTTACCCTGTGAAGCCGGGCTCAATAAAGGGATTTTTATTGAGCTTTATTTACCTTTGCAAGGTGCAATTACCTCCCGCTTTAATACAGTCTTTACAGGGCCTGCCCGGCTTTGATGAACAAGGCTTTGTAGCTATACATAATGCCGACAGTTCTGTTACTTCTATAAGATTAAATCCGTCCAGGCCGGATGTGGTGCTGCAATCGTTTAAAGAAAGGGATATCAATTGCATGCCTATACCCTGGGCGGGCAACGGATACTATTTATCAGAACGGCCATCCTTTACCTTCGACCCTTTATTTCATGCAGGCACTTATTACGTACAGGAGGCCAGCAGTATGTTTATCGAGCAGGCGCTGCAACAGTTGATTGATGTGTCAAAGCCTATACGCGTTTTAGATCTTTGTGCAGCGCCTGGAGGAAAGTCTACGCATCTGCAGTCGCTACTATCTGCCGAAAGCTTATTGGTGAGTAATGAAGTAATTAGGCAACGCGTTAATATACTAAAGGATAATATCGTAAAGTGGGGTAGTAGTAATGTAGTTGTTACGAATAATGATCCTAAGGATTTTTCAAAGCTGAAAGGATATTTTGATGTGATCGTGGTAGATGCTCCTTGTAGTGGCAGTGGATTGTTTCGAAGAGATGAAGAAGCCATTAATGAGTGGAGCGAAAACAATGTGGTGCTCTGTAGCCAGCGCCAGCAAAGGATTGTAGCCGATGTACTTCCCGCGCTTAAGGAAGGAGGTTTGCTGATCTATTCAACCTGCTCTTACTCCCGTCAGGAGGACGAAGATATTGCGGATTGGTTAACTACTGAGTTCCCCTTATCAAACATCCCGCTGAAGTCGCAACAGGAATGGAATATAACTGAAGCTATAACACCGATGGGAAACAAAGGTTATCGCTTTTGGCCGCATCTTGCAAAAGGTGAGGGGTTCTTTTTGGCTGCCTTCAGATTTAATGATGGAGAAGCTTACAGGAACAAAAACAAGCATGCAATAAAGCCGGCAACGAAACAGTTGTTATCATTGGTTTCGTCATGGGTTGATGTAACAAACAATGAACTGATCCATGTGAATGATAAAGTATATGCCTGGCCTGCTGTTTTGTTTGAAGACTTTAATTTATTATTACAACACCTGAGAGTTATATACTCCGGTACTTTGCTAGGTGAATTGGCGCATAAAAAGCTAATTCCCGATCATGCATTGGCTATGAGTGAAATGGTTGCTGAAACCATTACCCGTACTGAGTTGGAGCTTTCTGAAGCCATTGCTTATCTTCAAAAAAATACCATTGAAAATATGGGCTGGTCAACTGGCTGGCAGCTCGCTGCTTATAACAGGCAGGCTTTAGGATGGATGAATG
>JBCNOR010000361.1:0-5667 GCA_039593785.1 Niabella sp.
AATGCCAAAGAACAAATAATGACAAGACAGGTAGCTATAATAGATCCGGGAGTCAGAATTTTCCATTTTTTTTGCACGGATGGTGCGTGTCTGTAGATATAAGATATAATGAAAAATAATAGTAGGATAATAAGTACCCAGCGTGCTTTACCCAGGGCAGCAGCCAGTATTTCATTTTCAATACCCAGCCATTCCAGCACAGACTGCTGGGCAATAAGTAGTGCCAGGCACAGGATAAAAAGAAAGACCAGTACAAGCGTTATTCGTATGGCTGTTAATCTTTTCCTGATTCCTTTTCGCTTAGTGAAGCCCGTGTAATCCTTGTCGAAGGATCGCATGACACCCATCATAGCATTCGACGAGAAGAAAATGGAAAGAAAAATACTGAATACTAAAAGTCCGTTTCTTGGTTCGTTAATAATGCCATAAACAAAGTTTACGACAGGCTCATTGTTATTGCTATCTGGGATGATATCTCTGATGAGATCATATAACTGCTCGGCCAGGTCTAACTGTACAATAAACGTAGAGCGTGCAATAATTGGTATTAACGTACATAAAAAAAGCAAAAGCGGCGGCAAAGCCATTGCCGAGTTAAATGAAATTGCTGAAGCCCTTTCAATCAGGTCATCCCAAACCACATGTTCCCTGAATTTTTTTATAGTATTGAAAAGGGACACGCTCCTGAAACCGGGCAGTTTTTCAGACCGGCTTTGCGCTACCAGTCGCCGCCAGGTGCCTGATCCGGCTACTCTTTCTTTTATTTTTTTACCAACTCCCATTATTTTTTAGAAGTATCCTGAATTTTTCCAAATCGCTGGTTTAAAGCCTCCTGGTATTGCCTGGCCAGCTTCATATGGTCCTCATAATTGGTTGAGAAGTTATGAGTACCGTCGAAAGCAGGACTGGCAACAAAATAGATGTACGCTGTTTGAGGCGCGTTCAAAACAGCGTCCAGCGTGGCTTCCTGCGGGGTGCATATAGGGCCCGGGGGAAGCCCCTTATTGCGGTAAGTATTAAACGGCGATGGCGTAGCCAGGTGTTTAAACAGCACTCTTTTAATGGTAAAATCCTTGAGTGCAAACTTAACCGTTGGGTCTGCCTGCAGCGGCATGCCTTTCGCGATACGATTCATATACACACTGGCAATAGTACCTTTTTCCTTTGATGCATTGGTTTCCTCATCTACAATTGATGCCAGGGTGATAACCTGCGTTATACTGAGCCCTTTTTGAGTGGCTTTTTGCTTTCTTTCGGCAGTCCAGAAGTTTTTGTAGGCATCGTTGAACTTATTAAAAACAGCTTCCGGAGTAGTGTTCCATTTATTCTCGTAAGTTAGGGGAAGTACAGCGCCCATCACTGTATTGGTATCAAGGCCATAGGGCGCCAGTGAATCATTATTATTCAGGAACCGGATAGCATCTGTAGAATCAAACTCAAATGCTTTCCCCATTTTTCCTGCCAGTTGTTCTTTAGTACGCAGTTTGGTTACAACAAAGCTTACCGGCGTTTGACTCCCGTTACGCAACATCCGCAGCAGGCTTACTACGCTCATGCCTCCCTCTATTTTATATTTGCCTGGTTTTACCTCGTCGAAGCTCAAAAACTTTTCAGCAATATTAAACCAGGTCAAACCGGGAAGAATTGCCTCATCAGTAAGCTGCTGCTTTAATTGTTTCATCGTTGTACCTGTTTTCACGTATAAAAATCCGTCTTCCGGTTTGTGAGCTGCAGGTCCTGCCAGTTTAAATGCAACGAAGATGCCGGCCAGCAGTATGATCGCGAGGATTATTTTCAAGAGTTTATTCATTAATATTAAGCTGTATGAGTTGGATAGCGATTTAACGGGGTGAAAATAACACAAAAAGGGTAGAGCCGAAAATGAAAAAACCTGTAAGGATTCATAATCTTTACAGGTTTTAGAAATTATTTATGTAGATCTTAACGGTCTCTTTATTTGCCAGAGTCTGCAGCAGGCGCCGTGGTAGCAGGTGCTGTTGTTGCCGGCACGGTGTTCAGCGGAGTAGCTGGTTTTGTTGCTGGTTGCTGAATAGGGGCATTTCCTATATCCTTTAATCTGCCATCTGCACCGGTATTAGAACCGGAAATAAAGAAAGTAGATAAAAGGCTCAAAACACCAATCAGAACTGCAAAGATCCAGGTACCTCTTTCCAAAATATCGTTGGTTTGTTTTACACCCATAAACTGGCTGCTCACACCTGCAAAATTGCCCGACAATCCGCCACCTTTAGGATTCTGTATCAAAACGAAAAATCCCAGGATCACCGCAACAAGTATAATGAGTATTACAAATAAAATGGTCATGTCTATTTTTTTAAATGGTCTATTTTGGCTGCAAAATAAGCGCTTTTAGCGGGAATTTGCAAACTTAATTTCTTATAGATCTCAATGGCTTTTTTTGCATTCCCCTGTTTGGCCCAAACCTGTGCCATAGCTTCAGTATCAGCATTTTCTCCCTGGAGGGACTGCTCAGCCATTTGTTCAATACTTTTTTCCTCGGTAATAGTGATATTGCCCTTTGCTGTAGCACCCGGCAAACGCTTCATTTGCTTTAACCAGGCCGTAAAACTCTTTAATTGGGTGCCAAACCGGTCAGCTGAATTTTGTTCCTCTCCTAATTTAATACCCTGGGCCGCGAAATAATCAATGGTATGATAGGGCGTGAATGACAATTCTGCTTTAGCCGGATCAATGGGTTCAAACTTAAATTCCGGCAGGGGCGGAAGCGTAGCATCTTCTTCCAGCTCTATGGATTCTGTAGTTGTTTCTTCCGGCAGGTCCGGCTCATCAACATCTACAGAGGCTGCTGTTGCCAATGCAAGGGGCTCTTCGGGCACCACCGGTTCAGTTATAACCGCAGACGGCACTGGTTGTGTTTCGATGACTGCTCCTGTTTGAATATCCCCGTCAACCGTTTCTGCCAGAGCAATATCCTCCCCTGAAACAGGAACTGTATCAACTGGTTGAACCGCAGGTTGCTCTTCCTTTTCTATTAAATATTTAATGAAAAGCGGATTGTTATAGTACAATAAAGTTTTCTGTAACTGCTTATGATAACCAGCGTTTCCTGTATCCTTTAGTTTCTGGGCATACAGTAGCTGGATGGCTGATGAATAGGGATATGTTTCCGAAAGTGTTTGAAGCGCTGCAAGATCGCAGGACTCTAACTCGTTGGATAAAACCGTGTCTGATAAAGTATTAATAAAGCTGTTCATGCACGCTGGTTACCAATTGGAGAAAATTCTATTAAAAATGGCATCAGGTATATCCCTAAGCATCTGATCCAGCAAGCCTTGTTCCGCCTGTTGTAAGCTTAAAGTACCTGCATAATCAAAAGGTGTGCTTACATCGTATTTACCGATGATCTTTTGTGTCTTATCCCGTACAATAATATTAACGCCCACATTTAAACGGTTGGAGTTAACCTGTTGATTGGATATACCCGCAGTTGAAAAAGAATAGCTGGTGATTTTACAGTCAATGATCCAATCGGCATCGTCTCCCCGGGTTTGTTGCAATTTAGTCTGACGCATCACCTTTTGTATCAGCCGGTCTGTAAGCTCGGGCGCCAGCCTCGGATTTACATAAGAGGCGCTGTTGGTAATAGGATTGATCTTCACTATTTTCAGTGAATCGGGGATCGACTTGGCGTCCTGGAATCCATAACGCACTTTACAACTGCTTTGTGTAAAGGCCAGGAAGAAAACGGCAATAATAGAAAGGAACACCAGTAATCCTTTATAACTCTTCAATGTCATATTCTTTTAGTTTTCTGTAAAGGGTACGTTCGCTGATGCCCAGATCGAGAGCTGCATCTTTTCGCTTACTTTTATGTTTTTTTAAAGCCTTAATGATCAGTTCCTTTTCCTTATCCATAATGTTCAGGCTTTCTTCCACTTCTTCATGATCATGAATGCCATTATCCATACCAATATGAATGGGCATCGATTGTGGCGCCGATACAGGCATGCTATTGGGCAGCTCAATCTGCAACGGTGTTCCTAATTGCTGGAAATTGTCAGGACCGGGTTTCAGGTCTTTCAGATCGTTAATGAACGAAGGGTTTTGCTCGGCAATAGAAGGGTTTTGTAACACTTCCAGGAACATTTTCTTTAACTCGTTCACATCCTTCTTCATATCGAAGAAAAGCTTATACAGTATTTCTCGCTCGTTTTGAAACTCCTGCTGGTTTTGCCCGCCTACCACAACAGCTGGTAGCCTGTTATTAGAATAGGGTTGCAGGTACCGGCTGAGTTCTCTCGCGCTGATATTTTTTTCAGGCGACAATACGGAGATTTGCTCGGCAATGTTCTTTAACTCACGCACATTGCCCGGCCACGGATAGTTAAGCAACAGGTTTTTGGCCTCTTCATCCAGCTGTACCGATTGTGTTTTGTATTTGTCTGCAAAATCGGCTGCGAATTTCCTGAACAGTAATACAATATCTTCTTTACGATGGGTAAGTGACGGAACCCTTATAGGCACTGTACTTAAACGATAGTAAAGATCTTCCCTGAATTTGTTTTGCTGTACCAGTTGCAGCAGGTCTTTATTGGTAGCCGCAATAACTCTTACATCGGTTTTTTGAACCTTACTTGATCCTACCCGTATGTACTCTCCGGCTTCCAGCACTCGCAACAGGCGGGCCTGTGTACCTAAAGGCATTTCACCAATTTCGTCCAGGAAAATGGTACCGCCGTTTACGGTTTCGAAATAACCCTTTCGGGCATCTACGGCACCGGTAAAAGACCCTTTTTCGTGACCGAATAATTCAGAGTCAATCGTTCCCTCGGGTATGGCGCCACAGTTAACCGCAATAAAGGGATTGTGCTTGCGCGATGATAAAGAGTGAATGATCGAAGAAAATGCTTCCTTACCCACACCACTGTCTCCTATAATCAAAACAGTAAGGTCGGTATTCGAAACCTGCGCCGCCACCTGCAAAGCATAGTTGAGCTCGGGCGAGTTGCCAATGATACCGAAGCGGTTTTTTATTGATTGTAAATCCATTTAATTTAAGGTCTTTTAAATATCCAGGCTGATGTTTTTTTCGGGAGGAAATTGTTCCAATATATGTTTAACCTCTTCATGCAATAATGCCAGGTGGTCTTTTAAAATAATAAATAAACCGGCAGGATTCACACTGTCATAATCATGTACAATAATATGTCGTAATGAGATGATTTTATTTTTGTTGGTTATTGGAATGTCTTTATTGATTTTATTAGCTTTATAGAGAGCTTCTCCTATAATACTTAATCTTCGTTCAATAGGATCCTTTAGCATGTCGCTTTGTTGAATCTGCTCTACTTTGTCTATTTGAGACGAGTAAGTAAGCAATCGTTCAATGCTTTCTAAGACGTCATGTAAGTATTTCAGTACTTCAAGCTCCATATATAGGTGTTAAATCCTTTTTTACTGATTGAATAAAATAGGGGTTGGTGATACCATCTATCCAAACCAGATCAACTTTTCTTTTCAGCACACTTTCCAATTGAAAAAGTAAATTTAGGTAGTCTGGTTTTTTTTCAGTTTTCATATGTTCGGCGTCGCTTTCGAATCGGAAAAGAAAATCGATATCGCTCAGTTCATTGAAGTCGCTTTCACGTGCGGCACTGCCGAAAAGGTATAATTTACTAACCGATA
>JBCNOR010000362.1:0-5667 GCA_039593785.1 Niabella sp.
AAGCCTTGAAAACTGTACATAATAGCTAAACTATGCAATCGAAAAAGCAGCCAGAACTAATCCGGCTGCCCTACACGAATAGATATCTTAAAATTTGACTTATTAATACTTAATAACAGCCTGAACAGTTTTACTATATGTTCTGGTTCCATCTTTATCAACCTGTGCTATGCGTACAAATAACTTCGATGGCTGATCTTCCACCAGATCGGATTTTTTATTACAGGAAGAAACAATAAACAGGCCGGTAATAGTCACCACGGCCAGGATCATCAGCCGTATCTTTCTTTTATCAAAAAAGGCCCCTAGTAAAAGTGTTGAGTACAGAGAGATACCCAGGAGGCCTGCAGTAGCAGCCAGGTCTTTTGAAAAATCATATTGCAATGTTCTGTCAGAGTTTCCATCAGGTGCAGCTGACCTGAGTGTACCCATGGATACAAAGTCGACACCGTTTTCTGAAACTTCTATCTCATAATGATCATTATTTTTTTCGCTAAGAGATTCCCATTGAACATTGAGGTTCCCGTTCTTTATTTCCGCGTTTATACTACCAAAATGAACAGGGAGACTTTTCGTTACATCTATCGCAATATTTGCTGTTTCCAAACAACCACCGCCCGGCTTCACCGAATACGTAAATGTAGTGCTTCCTGTAAAACCCGGGGCAGCAATAAAAGTCATGCTTCCGTCTTTATTTGCTGTAAGCTGATTGCCGGACGCATCCGTGTAAATAGTCCCATCTGTTATTAGCGTATCATTATTAATCCTCGAAACCTGGACCAGTGAAGCAGGCGATGTCTCAAAGTTGTCGGCGTTGGCGCCATTAGTACCCGTGATAACATTGAAGGTAAATGGTGTACCAGATACTACCGAAAAACTTTCTGCTGTTATATCAGCTTCAGCGTAGATATTAATGACTCTGCCGGTAATGTCTGTCCGGGGACTTCCTCCGGTGTTGCCAAGATCATCTGTAGTCATCTTGATAACAACTGGCCCGAGGCATCCGGAGTTCATATCACTGTATAGTGGCGTATAAACCGGCTGCGTTGCCGTATTAGCCATATATGCATTGATATCAGCCATTGTACCAATTAAAGTAATACTATCGGTACCTGAACCATTGATGGTAACTCCCGCGGCCGGGCTAGCTGTTAGAGTTCCTCTTGTAGGGTCGGAGAAAGTGAGCGGGTTATCGGAAAGAAGCCAAAAAGACACATGAATCACTCCATTACCCGCGTCAGGATCTGCAACCGAAATTCCCGTAAGTTTCAAAGGGACGTCCTCTGTAGTATTATAAGAGGGTATCGTATTAACAGGTGTGTCATTAACAGGAGTAACAGTGATCACCAGGGTTCTGCCAGCGGTATTACCAGCACCATCTGCTATGGCAATCGTTATTGTAGGCACAGTACCATTATAATCTAAAACAGGAGTAAAAGCGTAGCTACCGTTCGAATTAATGGTGATCGTGCCTACACCCCCTATAAGATAAGAGTTACCGGCTATAGTTGTTACACCGTTTACATTAAAAGAATTAATAACTACAGGACCTGTACTACTGCTTACTCCTGATAACAAGTTATTAATATTGCCGGGAGGCGATGTTGCTGTGGTAATGGAAATAGCATCATCTTCACTAATAGTACGTGTTTTGGAAGATGGATTTACTACTATCTGTGCCACACTAAAACCATAAGCTAATAACCCGGCAATTAAGCAGAAAAGATGTTTTTTCATTGGATGAAAATGTTTTGGAACGTAAATACTTTTAAAAAGGCAAAGCGAAAGTATCCTGAATTATATGCGGTATGCTATCTTTTCGATGAACAACTGCTGCCAATCGCCCAATTACCGTTGGCATTCGTCAAATATTGAAGGCGATCCGGGAAAAAGATTTCCGTTTATATCCCCGGAACAATAAACGCAACATTGTTGCATTTATTGTTTAATCCATTATCTTTGCCGGAAAGACAGGTATGGAAAATTTTGACGTTATTATTATTGGGGGAAGCTATGCAGGCTTATCGGCAGCTATGACCCTGGGCCGCTCTCTTCGCAATGTTTTAGTATTAGACAGCGGGCTACCATGCAACAGGCAAACACCTCACTCCCATAACTTTTTGACAAGGGATGGTGAAACGCCGCAAGCTATAGCTACCATTGCAAAGGAGCAGGTGCTACGATATCCCACAGTTCACTTTATTGAAGATAAAGCTACAGCTGCAAAGCAGATAGAAAAAGGTTTTGAGATCTCAACTCAAACAGGAAAATCTTTCACAGCGCTCAAGCTCATTATTGCATCAGGAATTAAAGATATCCATCCGGATATTAAGGGCTTCTCTGAATGTTGGGGTATTTCAGTCATTCATTGTCCCTATTGTCACGGGTATGAATTTCGTCATCAGCCAACAGCTATTATGGCCAATGGAGAAAGAGCGGCCCACCTGTTGATGTTAGTGCGCAATCTTACAAACCAATTAACTATTTTAACCAACGGACCTGCCTCTTTTGAAACAGAGCAGCTACAGAAATTCCGGCGACATAATATAGCTATTATTGAAAACAAGATTACCGAAATACAACATGTAAACGGGAAGGTACAACATCTCGTTCTCGAAGATGGAAGCATGCAATCATTTGACGCGGTATATGCCGCCATTCCTTTTGTGCAGCATTCTGATATTCCATCGCAGCTGGGATGTGAGCTAACGGAGCAGGGGCATATCAAAACAGATGGCTTTCAAAAAACCACCATACCAAACGTTTTTGCCTGTGGCGACAGCGCCTCACCCATGCGATCTGTTGCTAATGCCGTATATACCGGCAATATGGCCGGAAGCATGATCAATGCGGAGCTTTGCAAGGAGATATTTTAAGATCGGGGACCGGCATTTCAATTTGGTTTGTTGATTATGTTCCGCTCCCACGGAGCTCAATGGCTATTCTTACATTGTTCTACCAATTTCAGGTCCCGATGGGACCTTTTTATCTATTCACAGGCTTCAACAAGAATCTGATTACGGCATCTTTGAAAACGCCAACAGAGCTATAAAAATTTTCAACTTTGTATAATATTTATGTACTCCGTAGCAACCTGTTTACAACCCCAAAATGTTTACAAATATTTTGCGTGCCGTAGGTACGCAACCATCACCTGCTCAATTTTATTGCATTTCTACCGGGCAATATATCTTCCCATGGCTTTTAAACAGGTAGCCGCGGCATGCACGTTAATTGGATACTATATTTCTATAACAGGTGATGCCTACGGCATCATATTACCCGAAACGAAATTCAAATTTTCGCTACCAACATGCCGCCCTAAAGCGCCCACCCGTGCCGGTCGGACGGGAGGCATCTATTACAATACGGAAGATCTGCCGGCCGGTCAGGCGGGTTTCTACGTAAATTCGAAATGTCCCATCCAGGAAGTACGGCTTAAAGCTAAATCTGAATAGCATCCCTAAGATTGATTCCGATAAATATCATTGTTAGTCGAAATTTCACGTCCTTTGCAACCTACTAATCAGTATTTTTTATGAAAAAGGCAGCAGCTACAAGACTGAACATATTACAAAAGGCATTTGAGTTGATATATGCAAGGGGCTACCAGGCTACCAGTATTGACGAGATCATTGCTACGACTCAGGTAACCAAGGGGGCCTTCTTCTATCATTTTAAAAATAAGGATGAAATGGGCATCGCCATCATTGAAGAGATATTAAAGCCTACACTTAATAACAGCTTTATAATGCCACTGGAGCGCGATGAGAATCCATTATCTGCTATCTATAACCTGATGCGCTACCTGCTGACAAAAGACAAATTTCTAAAGCCTGAATATGGCTGCCCCGCGGCCAACTTCACGCACGAAATGGCACCCTGGAATACCAGCTTCGGCCAGGTATTAAACGAACTCACCGAACAGTGGATGCAAGTAATGACCAAGGCATTGGAACGAGGGAAGAAACAGGGTTTCGTAAGTAATGGTGTAAATGCCAAACAGGTAACCCTGTTTGTAATATCCGGATACTGGGGCATACGCAACCTGGGAAAGCTAGGCAATAAAAGCTATTATACCTCCTATTTAAAAGAGCTAAAAAATTACCTTAACACCCTGCAGCAAATTTAATTCAACAAAAAACATACTAATTAGTATGTTTTTTATATTTTTGCATCGCTCAAAAAAATATGCGATGTATTCGGCATTACTATTCTTACATTCTATAGTCAGATGGCTGGTATTAATCAGTCTTGTTTACAGTATTTGCAGAGCCTGGCGCGGATATACACTAAAGCTGGCATTCAACAAAACCGACAATGCGATCCGTCACTGGACGGCCACCCTTGCCCACATCCAGCTAATGATTGGCATGGTCCTCTATTTTAAAAGTCCATTAATACAATATTTCTGGTTGCCGGCGGGCAAGGCTGCCGCATCAAAGGAGCTGACCTTTTTCAGCCTGGTGCACCTGGTAATCATGCTTATCTCGATTGTTCTTATTACGATCGGATCGGCAAAAGCTAAAAGGCAACTACAGGACCAGGCAGCTTTCAAAACCATGCTTACCTGGTACCTGGTTGCATTGATCCTGATTTTCATAGCCATACCCTGGCCTTTTTCTCCACTAGCCAACAGACCCTACATCAGATAATATGAAACATTTATTTCAAACAAAAACCGGCAGGTTACGCATTATTGGTTTCCTGGAAGGTATTTCTCTTTTAGTGCTGATCTTTATTGCCATGCCGCTCAAATACTGCTTTAACTCCCCTATGGCAGTGCAAACCCTCGGACCCATTCATGGGGCTTTATTCGTACTGTTTGTTATCAATACGCTTAGTGTAGGAATTGAGCAGCAGTGGAAGTTCACTACTACCACCTGGAAAGTGCTGCTTGCCTGTATGATACCTTTCGGAACATTTTACATCGATAAGAAAATCCTGAAACCCATTAATCCCTGATATGAAAACAGCATTACTGATAACTTTGGTCAGCGCCCTCATCTACGCAGGATATCGTTTATACAGGTCAGCACACCTCTCCAAAGAACTACAATCAAAAATTTCTGAAGGAGCCCTGATACTGGATGTCAGAACCGAAAAAGAATATGCCTCGGGGCATATAAACGGAGCCCTAAACATTTCATTGGGAACCATCCGGGAACGCTGTAAAGAACTGAATCCACAGAAGATTTATATTACTGATTGTTCGCACGGATTAAGAAGCGTAAAAGCGGCCAACTTACTCAGGGAAAGAGGTTTTAAACAGGTTTATAACGGCGGCGCACGTGAGGACCTGGAGAAATTGATAACGTCGCATTAACGTTCATGTTTCAACTGATGATCAATTTGTTTTTAGCTGGCCGATTCGCACTAAATTAGCTTTCTAAAGCAATATAGCTGGTATGGATACAAGTTCGCCTATTATATTAAATGGACTGGATTTTCATGATCTGGATGGGTTTTATACTGCCATCTACAGTATGATGGACTTATATGAAGACTGGAAACCAGCTCACAATCTTGATGCCTTCAATGATATATTGTATAGTGGCTTTGGCAAAGAGCGGGTGAAACTGGTATGGGAGCATTCTGCAAAAAGCAAGGATGATCTGGGCCTGCAGGCTACCCGCGATTTTTATCAGCATAAGATAGACCAGGGCC
>JBCNOR010000363.1:0-5646 GCA_039593785.1 Niabella sp.
TGTTTACGCATCAGAGAGGCTGCGTCCTTCGCCAGCGGCTGCAGGGTTTCAGCTATGGCACGGGCATTGACCGCATCATTTTGGCTCGCTATTACCGCGGCCTTATCTCCTATACTATATGAAATCAGCACTCCTGCTGATCCGGGCTGTCCCTTTGTAGCATGATAAAAATAATGAGGTAACTGATCTGTAATCATATCAAATCCATCTTCCTTCCAAAACCGCTGCTCAAATAACACTGCATGCTTATTGATGCGCGCATATTGCAGGGCATTAATAGCCTGTAATTTTTCAGGTGGCAAACCAGGTGTCCAGTTAATTTTTGATATAGCAAACGTAGGTATCGTGCAGATTAATTTATCGGCAGTGAATTGCCGGCCATCAGCACAGTTTACAGTTACTTTATCTGTCTGTTCTACACTGGTTACCGTGCAACCCAACAAGATATTCTCCCGGCCGATGACATCTGCAAGCCTGATCGCTAATTGCTGGTTACCTCCTTTTATTTTCAAATCCATTTCGTTTTTCTCGCTGCTTTCAGCATACTCTGCTAAGGCAGCAAAAGCCGATACCTGCCGGATACTCTCGCCAAAATCGGTGCTATCCAGCAGTTCCCTGATCTCCAGGTCTCTGCCACTACAACCATTATTAACCAGGTAACGCCACCAGTCGTACCGGTCTAATTGCTGTTTATCCTGCTCGCCTAATTGAGCATAACCCTTTATCAGCTGCTCCCATTTTTTGTTCCAGGTTTCGCTAAAATCCCAGCTTCCTGCGGGCGTATAAGCGCCTTTATAGATCAGGTGTGTATCCATTTGGTTATTGATCAAATCCAGCTTAAACTCACCACACAGCTCCCTGATGCGGCTATGCGAGTTACCGATCCACTCGCCTCCCAATTCAATAGTGAGCTGATCGGATACTTGATGTGAAAATACACGCCCTCCGATCCTGTCCCTTGATTCCAGTACAATAACCGCATACCCCTTCCGCTTCAGTGCATAGGCAGCATAAAGACCGGCCAGGCCTGCACCTATACATATAACTACCCGTTTCTTTGCAAGTGCTGCAATAGCACCTGCTTGGTTTTGAACAATAATCCCGGCTGAAAGTAAAGCAGATTTTTTAATGAAGTTCCGGCGTGATAGCATGGTAAAAAGTTTCATTGCAAAAATGAAACAAGTTTACTAATCGCCTGATCCCTATTATTAGTGATGTAATGCCTTGTAGCCTGCTAACCACTCCCGGGCATAATAGTAATGACGCCTAGCCTCCCATATACTCTTTTCTGTAGCGGTTTAATGTAGCCGGATTAAGCGTTTGCAACGCTTTAACCGATAATGTAGTTTGATTGAGACGAGCCAATAGCAGCCCAAGAAAAGCCCTTACTGCCACAGGATATTTCCTGGCAAGCTGTGTGAGTAGTTTCTTCTCTTCATAGGTTAACCTTTCAATCATCGTCTTCAATCCATCTGCAACCTGCTTTGATTGTGTTTCATTTCCACGTTGGCAAAGTAAGATCATATCCAGTAGCTGCAGGTAAGGTATTACATCATCAGATATCAGATTGGGTTGTGTTAAAAAACTAATGGAATAGTCTTTAGTTTCAACAGGTGACAGTTTTTTTTGTACTGCGATATAAACCTGGCTATGCGTATGAAACCCTATGTTCTCCATTATGCCAGCGTCAATCACATAGCAGGGAGCATGCATCTCGAGCAAAGGCTTAATAGCAGCAGCAGCTTCTGCGTTTCCCCAATTGCCTCCCAGCTGGCTCAACGCTTTTATAAGTTCCTTTTTAAAAGCCGTATCAAGGTTCTCTACCGGCATATAACACAGTTGATGCTATAGATAATAACTTTTTACAGTATAAATAGTTTTTGTTTAATACCCTACTGCATAATCTTTTGGAAACGGCTTGCCCGACCAGGCTTTCAGTTGCGTCCACTCGGCAAAAGGCGCCGACCAGAAGGCATCAGAGGCGGGGAGACCCAATGCAAGAAACACCAGCGAGGTTACATACATGCTGCCGGTATTGGAATAATAATCTGCCAGACCTGCCTGCTTGTCTCCTACCAGACCCAGTGTAAGCCAACCAGACCGGGTAAAAGTAGCCGGTATAAACATGCGTTTCATTACCCTGGTAAGCGCGCAACGCACTTGGGCCGGTGTTATTTCCTGTGGAAGGTGCTGCTCCAAAGCCAGCTTTACCAAAGGCTGGAATGCCCCTACCCTGTAAGTAGATGAACGGCCTACCACCAGGTAAGATCCTTCGGGCGATATATAACGCTCCTGGAAGGATGCATAGCGCTGCATACGCTTATAAGCGGTTTCATATTCTTTTTCCGTACGACGGCCATGTGCCACATTTACCCTGAGCACATCTACCAGCATGGGATGCATTACAAACCCGTTGTAATGATCAAAATGAAACTGATCGCCATCGCTGTACCAGCCATCACCCACATACCATTGGTTTACCTGATCAATAGCATTATCTATTCTTGATGCCTCGATATCTTCTCCAATGCTTAGCAGAAAGCTTTCAATAATGGCCGCAAATAATAACCAGTTGCTTTTAAAAGGTTTGATCCGGCGAATCGTTTTAAACTCATGGATATATTGCTGTTTTGTCTTCTCATTCAGCGGCTTCCATAATACATCGGGCGCATATAAAAAAGCCTGTGCTATATGGGCCGCATCTACCAGCGGCTGAGCAGTTTTTCCATCTCCCCAGAACAAATAATCCGGGCTTTGCGGATCTACCGAATGTGCCAGGCTCTCCTGCGTTTGTTGTAATAAACGAGCACGCACCTTACCTTCTGCCGTATGATCAACGGGCAGAGCCAGGAAGGGCGCTATGCCTCCTATCAGCCGGCCCAAAGCCTCCATATAGGCTACCTGCTTGTTGCGGCCATCCCAGGTAGCGCTATATTCTACCGGCATATTCTTCCGCAATTGCCCTTTACTCATATTAGATAATACCGGGGTTGCAATTTTATCAAGCAATGCCACCCAATAAGCCCTGTCGCCTGCTGTACCTGCCGCCGAGTTATCAATATCCTTATCAGCAGCTTCGATCCTGGTAAAAGGGAGGGAGCTGGCCAAACCCACTAACGACGACCATTTTAAAAAATTCCTTCTTTGCATATCCGGCATTTATTTTTTAAAAGGATTGAAATAGTTGATCCTTTCATTATTGTATAATAAAAAATGTTGTTTTAAGTTTTGAACAAAGGATGTATAGCTCTTTTTATCGTTGCTGGTCCAGGCTGTTTCAGCCAGTGCAGCTATCCTGGGATAAAGCATATAATCGAGCCGGTAGTTATCAGCGATCGTTTCCGTCCACACATTGGCTTGCACACCCAGTATCTGGTTTTGATTGCTGCTGTTTACACCCAGCAGATTGGCCGCTTTAAAATCATATACATCCTGTAATCCGCTGTATGCTTTATTCCATTTTCGCCCTAATGAATGTGTACTATCCTGTACAAAATCGAAATAAAAAGGAATACGCGGACAAAGTACCGTTTGATAGCCCTTATCCAGGGTGGTTTGCAGCTGTTGCGGTTTATCGTGACGCCACCAGAAAACGATGGTTTCCTTTTTGGGTAGATTCATCTCAGCCACTTCATCCCAGGCCAGCAGCTTGGCATTCATAGCATAAACAGAATCGGCCATACGCTGCATAAAATATTGCTCTACCTCCTGAACTGTTTTCAGCTGTTTACGGGCCATCAGTTTTTTTACATCCGGATCAGCCAGCCATTTATCATTTCCAAAACTCACTTCGTCTCCCCCCAGGTGTAACATACCTGCAGGAAATAAAGCATTTACTTCCCTCAATATATCCGTCAGGTAACTATACGTACTTTCTTTACCAGGGTGAAAAGTAAACTCAGGATGCTTTTCACTGCCACCCCCGCTGAACTGCGGGTAGGCATTGTTGGCGGCGGTTGCATGACCCGGCATATCAATTTCCGGGATCACGGTTATATGTCGCTCTGCTGCATACTGCACAATTTCTGCAACCTGTTCCTGTGTGTAAAACTGCGCCGGTGCATACGTGTTGGTGTAAGAGCCTATGCCGCCTACCAACGCCAGTCTCGGATAGCTTTTAATTTCTATACGCCAGGCGGGTTCATCTGTAAGATGCCAGTGAAAACGGTTTAACTTATAAAAGGCCATCCAGTTTAATATAGACTTTACCTTATCCGCTCCAAAAAAATGTCTCGATTCATCCAGCATCAACCCGCGCCAACTATAAGCGGGTCTGTCTTCAATATTCCAGCATTGTACCAACAGGTTGTCTTGGCTGCTTTTTGCTGATGAGGTTAATTGCAGCAAGGAAATAACTCCGTAAAAAACCGCCTGGTTGCCTGCCCCGGAAATATGAATTTCCTGAGCGTTCATCTCCAACTGATACGATTCTGCTCCGGCCTTTTTTGACAAGGACAACCTGATATGCGGCCCGCTGGCCTTGGGCTGAATAGCGAGGGGCATTTTGTTTTGCAGCAGCAATTGCTTTTGCAAATAACGGGTGGCAGGCAATAAAGACTCGTCATCTACTACAATGGCAGTACCCTTGTTCAGCTTAAAAAAAGCAGGCACTTCGGTTGACACTGAAGGTTGAGGTATAACAGGACAAATGTTTTGGGCGTGCGCTCCTATCTGAACGAGGATCAGTAAAAGAGCAACGATCGATCTGAATCTCATGAATTATTTTAATTGGTGAACCTTATTCTAAAATCAATTCTATAACAGGAACAAGGCTATCAGGTTTTTGCACCGGTAATTGCAACATCACATCATTCTCACCCGATGTTTCGGTTGTATGCCCTCCAGATTTCGTATTAGTAGAGAACCTGATCTCCGATCCGTCCTGTAATAGCTGGGCATATTTAAACCGGCCTTTATAACCTTCCAATAGCAAGGTTTTAAAGGGCCACTCCAATACATGAATGTATAAACGCTTCGTTGATGCATTATAGGTCAATATGGAATTAGCCGGCTTTTTAAATTGCTCCGGGGCTTCGGTACAGCCATAAACGGCAGGACTATTATACTTCATCCATTTCCCCAGGGCTGCCAGCCTTTCACTGGCTCTTTCATCAAAATTCCCCCGTGCTGTTGGGCCCACATTCAATAAAAGATTACCACCCTTACTTACTGTTTCTGCCAGCATTACTACCAGTTGTTCCGGACTTTTCCAGGAATACTCATCCCTGAAATAGCCCCAGGAGCCCGAAAAGGTCTGACAGGTTTCCCAGGGCACTTTTTGACCGCTTACTTTCACCCATTCTTTCGGCATAAATTGCTCGGGGGTTTTATAGTCCCAGCCCCAGGTGGTTTCATTCAGATCTAGCCGGTCATTCACAATAATATCCGGTTGTAGTTTGCGAACCAATTTCAAAAGATTTTCGGAATCCCATTCATTACGTCCCTTACCTGCATAAGAAAAGTCAAAAAACAGCTGGTCTACTTTCCCGTATTTTGTCAGCAGCTCAGTTACCTGGTTTCTCATATACTCCTGGTACCGGCGCATATCCCTTCCTGCATTGGCCTTTTCACGCTCTTCCTTGGTTACAGGAGTAGGCGGATGTCCTCCGTCATAAACAAAGTCGGGATGATGCCAATCTATTAGGG
>JBCNOR010000364.1:0-5639 GCA_039593785.1 Niabella sp.
TGACCCTGCTGGCCGTCGGCGTTGCCGGTGCGCTGGCCGCCGCCGACGCCAACGCTGCTGCCTTCCAGCTGAAGGAAAACAGCGGGTAACATTCGGATCATCCTCAAAACTGCCGGTTGGCTCAACAATGTATACACGTTCAACCCCTTCGCCCCTGGCCAAAGCAGCGGCAAGCCCCGCGCCATCCATCAATGCGGTAAAATAAATATGGTTCATAACTATTTCCGCCTGGTAATTCGACCGGCCACCGGCTACCAGCAAGTCGCCGGTTTGTAAGTCAGCTTTGGTGCCATGATAGAAGGGCCCCTCGTCTTTTAGCTGGCTTTTGAGCGCGACGGCCCGTTCTTCATGGGCCCTGGCTTTGTCTTGATCTTCCAGGGCTTCATAACAGCGTGCCATGTCCCGGTATAAAGACGGTAATGCCGTTTGCACAGAAACGCTATCCGCTTTCTTTCCGGCCTCCAAAGCCTTATCCAGCCACTTTAATTGCTCATGAGGATCCTGCTCATGCCTGCCGGCCAAATGAGCGACAACAAATTTTTCAAAATCATTGGTGGCTTCTTGCCAGGCCTGCAGTAGTATTTTGCGGGCTTCTTCCGGCTGGCCGTTTGCGTCGGCAGCCATGGCCTGCAGGCAACGTTGAATAACAGGATTGTTAGGACTAAATTCCATTGTTGACTATTTAGATGGGGTTGAGGATTTTTTTTGGGGGACCGGGTTCATGCTTTCGGTAGTAGCAGCCATCAGCGCAATAGCTTTTTCAAAATAGGCGGTGATGATCTTTTTTTCCTTGTCAGAAAAAGATGCAATCAATTGCTGCGACTCATTACTGAAGGTTTTATATAATGGTTTCAGCAAGGCCATTATTTTTACGGTATCCGGAATGATCAACACCTTTCGCCTGTCGGTTGTATCATATTGACGGCTTACCAGTTTTTTCTTCTCAAACCGGTCTATCAAACCTGTAACAGCGCCAGTAGTAAGCCCGGTAAGGCTGGCCAGCTCACCAGCGGTCATGGCGCCCCTGGTAATAAAAAACCCAAGGTATTTTTGATCCGTTCCCGAAAGACCCGCTTTCGCTGCCATCCGCTCATGCATTTGTAAAGAAGTATAGGCATATAACTGGCTGAGCTGATGTAGTTTGGCAATTAACGATTCACTCATTTATCTTGTTGATTAATTATCTTAGTTACAAAGATATTTATTTAATCGCAATTTTATATTTTGTTTGTATCTTTTAAATATTACATTGACTTTCCTGATAACAAAGTTTTTAAAAACTAATTTATTTAGTAAATAATTGCTAAATTATTTGTGATTGTCGGGTTTTAGCAATACCTTGCATTATGGCGTGTTTACCGGGGTATAGTCTTTACATACACCCGTGTACATCCAACTTAATAAGCTTTTCATGCAGCAGAAATTATTCGATGATACGGATCAGTTTGATCTGCCCCTGGACTTATTGTCTTATATACCTGGCTTTATCAGTCCTGAGGAGGGTAATGACCTGCTCCGGTTATTATTACAAACCGTTCCCTGGCAGCAGCATAAAGAAATAATGTATGACAGGGAAGTAGTAACGCCGCGCCTTTCGGCATGGTATGGCGATGCAAGAAATGACGGAGGTAAAACACAGGCGCAACAGTGGCTGCCTGAGCTGTACAACTTAAAAGAGCGTATTGAACGGTTTAGCGGGGAACGGTTCCAGGGTGTTTTGCTGAATTATTACCGCGATGGTAACGATTCTGTAGCCTGGCATGCAGACAGGGATACGATTCCCGGTGTTAAAACCGCTATAGCTTCGTTAAGCATAGGGCAGGAGCGCCTGTTTGATTTTCGTCATCAACAGGATCACTCTAAAAAGTATTCGATATTGTTGCAGCATGGATCTTTACTATTAATGCAGCCTGACCTGCAAAAAGAATGGGAGCACCGCATTGCCAAATCAACTTTCCCGATGAGGGCCCGCATTAATATGACCTTTAGAAAAGTAATGGATCAGTAGTTCATCTTTTAAGCACTTTATTGGATATAGTTGATTAAAAAGGATATTAATGGAAAAGAAGGTTAATGTAAATAATACAGGTATCGACTCAGCCGGTTTAACTGCTGATTATATGCAGGCCATTGCTGAATTTATATGGAATGGTTTTGACGCCGGCGCTACCTCCATTCATATTGATTTTGAAAGCAACGAGCTGGATTATATCAGCGCCTTATCCGTTACTGATAACGGCGAAGGCATTAACAGGGCTACCATTGACGAGAGTTTTGGCAGTTTTATGGATTCTATGAAGAGAGCCGGTTTTCAAAAAACTTCATCCCGTTTAAAAGGTAATAAGGGAAAAGGCCGGTTTTCCTTTGCAGCATTCAGTGGCCGTACCAGCTGGGAAACCCTTTACCGCGATCCTCAATCCGGTCATATACTGCAATACACCATTACGGTAAAAAGCAGCTCCAAAGACAGGTTTGAATTTGGGGAGCCCATTATATCCGGGGCATCAGCTACCGGTACCAGGGTGAGTTTTCATGATTTGTTTGATGTGACGGCTTATTCCTTTTCGTCTCCCGCATTTATCAATTTCCTGGGCCAGGAGTTTGGCTGGTTTCTTTTTTTGAATAAGGATAAGGGGTTCACTATTTATATCAATGGCCAGCCCGTTAGCTACGATCATTTAATGGCACAGCAGGAAGTGTTTATAGTGCCGATAACAGATGATGATAGCGAAACCATTTTTAAAGCCACATTTATAAGATGGGTACAAAAAATTGGAGACAAGTTTTATTTTTATTTCTTAGACAGCAGGCAGAAGGAGGTTGTAAAAGAGCTCACATCGTTTAACAATAATGCTATCGGTTTTTATCATAGTGTTTATGTGGAGTCGCCTTTCTTCGATAGCTTTAACGGAAACGACAAAGAGCAAAGCCTGAATCTTTTTGATATACACTCCAGGCATTCGCCTGTATTTAAAATACTTCAGCATCGCCTGCATGATTTGGTGGGAGAGAAACAGAAGGATTTTGTAAAATTACAGGCAGCAGATAGCCTTATTGCTGGCTTTGAGAAAACAGGCCTTTTACCAAAATTTACAGAAGAAGAGCAGGAAGCAAAGGAAGACCTTGTTAATGTGCTGAAAGCCATTTATACCATTGAGCCCCGGTTATTGATGGCCCTGGGCAGGGAGCAGCAAAAAATGAGCATTGGCTTTATTCACCTTTTGCTGAAAAGCAATAAAAGGCAGGACATAGCTCATTTGCTGGCGCAAACCATAAAGCTTTCCGTTGAAGAGCAACATGCTTTGCGCATGGTTTTAAAGAAGCAGGCTGTGGCAGTGTAGCCAGGCTTCGTTAGCCTTTATCGGAAAGGAGAAAGGGTTGGCCACGAATGCTCGAATAGTTACATCAACGCTGCGAAAAACCTTTATTTAAACATCTATGTTCTGATCCTGCGGATTCTATACAGGATCTCCAACGCAGCATACTATATTCCTATGTAGTTAAAATACATTGTACGCCTATATTGCAATTATTAAACACACTTTCCTGGTATTTCTTACCAACGAATGTATAGTACTACTTTCCTTTATTCGTGTATCCGTGGCATTATTTATTAGGCCACGAATACCCGAATAGTTACGCTAACAGTACAAAGCACCTTTATTCACACTTCTATGTTCTGATCCTACGGATTCTATGTAGGCTTTCTAACACAGCATACTATATTTCTATGTGGTTAAAAACATTGTACGCCTATATTGCAATTATTAAACAAACTTCCCTGGTATTTATTACCAACGAATCTATAGTACTACTTTCCTTTATTAGTGTATCTATGGCATTATTTATTTGGCCACGAATACACGAATAGTTACGCTAACAGTACAAAGCTTTTCTATTCTGCCGTCATTGTATTACGATCAGGGTGACGGTGGTAGGAGGCTCTTCAATGCAGTATAGGAGCGAAGCCGAGAACTTTCTAAGTAATATTAATCCGTTTCGTAGCCCAAGATTCATCCTTGTTGGGCTTTACTTGTGGTGAAAAAGCGCCAGAATCGATAATAAGCACTATAGTTATTATTTCCTTAATTCGTGTATCTGTGGCATTATTTATTTGGCCTCCCCCTTCGTTGGTGTTTTCACCAACGAACCTCTTAAGGTGATGCTTGTTGGCTTTTCCTGAAAACACCAACAGGGTCAAAAGGATTTAAATTGGTTTAACTACTTTTATGCAAAGAATTACTCGTTAATGGTGAAAAATTTTTATTTGAAAAGGTATTTTAATTTTTATACAAATTTGTCTGCAAAACCGGGATACTATAGGAACCTATGACGCAGCATGATTTCGAACCTAACTTAGAACAACTTTATTTTGGCAAATAAAATTTCAGTTTCAATTACCAGGAAAAATTTCGGGACAAAAAGCAATGTATTTTTATTCTTAATGCTAATCATGCTTTTTTCGTTGGGAGTAATGGGAACTATTTTAAATTGGCAGCAGGGCATTGCGGCAGCGGGTATCGTCATTATAATCTACTTAGTTAAAAGCGTATTGAAGGTTAAATGGAGCGTTCTTGCAATAATTGGTTTGTCGGGCATTATTTCACTGAGTTATATTTTTGATTTTTCTTTTATCGAAGTGTTATTGACGACGGTTGGTTTATCATTGGGTTTATTTTTGGAATCTTCTTTTAAAGAAATAAAAGCCCGGGAGTCATTTGAATTGTTTTACCTGGATAGCAAGAAATTAAAATGTCTTTCAACAAACGACGCTGACTACAAAGGCTATGCGCTCGATCCTAAAAATTTCCTTAAAACCTACGATGCAGCATTTATAAAATCAATCATTTTCAAAGAGAATTATTTGCTCATCGTCATCGGGAATGACATCATTCGCCCGAGGGAGTTGAATCAAAATGATTTGAAAGAAATACAGGCATTTGTGTCCGCTCATTTTCCGCATCTCCTGGAAAAGGAGGAAGTGTACCAGGAAAATTTAAAATCAGAAAACAGGTTTTACCTGCACAAACTCCTCCTGTTTTTGTCTATTGTTATTTTGGGATTGGTGATTTATTTTTTTGCAGACAATGGCAGAAACCAACCACTCACTTATTGGTGTTTGGGCTTGATGGTGGTGGTACCATTTATTTTATTTAGGATTTTGAAGAAGAATTAATCTAAAACTAAACAAAGGCAAATTTTATTTCTGAAATGGATCCTTTGATGTCACGCAAGTAATAGCTTATCGATTTCTTTATTCGTGTATTCTGTACAACAAATTTAGCCAAGCGGCAACTTCCTTGCGGTCTTGGCGTCATTGCGGTTAAGTAATATTTAGTTGTGCCTGAAAATCAATTCTGAAAGGAACGCTGGAATTCGTGGCATTATTTGGTTAGCCACAAATACATGAATGACCGACCGGTAGGCAAGAATGAAAGTCGGGTATAGATAATGTACATTGTAACAAATGACGTTCCTATTACACCGTATCCAGAAATAAGATTGAATAAATTATTGTAGAAAGACTGTTTAAAAATATAGATGCTCACGTAATGATTGTTCTGTTTTCGCCTGGCGCACACTACCGCTCTTTACTGACGTACCAACTAAAGATAGTACGCAACTGTAACATTTTTAAT
>JBCNOR010000365.1:0-5630 GCA_039593785.1 Niabella sp.
CATAATTTCCGATTCGTCGGCAGCATTTTTCAATTCGCCGTTCACACCTGAAAGCAGCATCTGTATGGTAGCTCCTACTATTTCCAGGTGGCTAAACTCTTCCGTAGCAATATCCATCAGCATATCATACTTGTCAGGATGAGGTTGTTTGCAGGGAAAAGCCTGAACAAAATACTGCATAGCAGCTTTCAGTTCTCCATTCGGTCCGCCAAACTGCTCCAGCAGTATCCTCGCAAAGCGGGGATCGGGATTAGACACCTGGGCATTAAATTGTAATTCTTTTACATGATGAAACATAAGAATAGATTTATTAGTTATAAAAAAAGAAATATGCTATAGCATCCTGAACCATTGCCCGGTGGGAACCGGATATTACTGATATGATCTTTATATAAAATCATGGGAATGGGCTGATTCCTAATCCCGGCATTGCAACGTCATAACAGGGCCGGGACCTGTAATAAAACCCTGTTCAAAGGAGATGCCACAGGCTTTATTGCATTCCGTTATTTTAATTTTAATGGGGATTAACCTTCTTTTTAAAAAAGACGCCATGATCAGAGTGTGGAACCGGGCAGTTTTTTTCTACAGTCTGTGAAAGCAATTGCATTCCCACCCGTATATAACGGCCTGCTACGTAAGTACACCTTGCACGCAGGGCCTGTCTGGCAAATCCTGCACCCACGGCATAGTGCTTGTACTGCCATCAATATTTACATTCTATTAAAACCCTCCAATGAAACTTACATCTTTATCCAACCCCCTGTTATTGCTATTACTCGGTATGGTGCTTACAGCTTGCAAAACATACCCGGTTGGCGCCGAAAAAAGACATCAACTTTCGGGGAAAGTCATTGTGATAACCGGCGCATCCAGCGGCCTTGGAAGAGGGGTGGCGCTGGAAGCGGCCCGCTCGAAAGCCACCGTCATTCTTGCGGAACGCAATAAGCCGGAATTGGAAAAGGTGGCCGAGGAGGCGGTGGCATTGGGAGGCAAAGCCCTCGTAATACCCACGGATGTAAGTATTGAGAAAAATATAAGAGATGTGGCAGAACAAACCGTTGCACGTTTCGGGCGCATCGATGTGTGGATCAATAATGCGGGCATTGCTGTTTTAGGCCGTTATTGGGAAACTCCCCTCCGGGATCAGCTACGGGTTGTAGACGTCAATTTAAACGGTACGATGTTAGGTAGTTATTATGCCTTGAACCAGTTTAAAAAACAGAAATCGGGGGTTCTTATTAATATTTCTTCGGTGGAAGCAGAAATACCCACGGCCTACCAGGCAGCTTACTCTATATCCAAAGCCGGCGTGAGAACGCTGGGTAATACATTGCGGCAGGAACTAAGACTTGCCGGTTATAAAAATATTAAGGTGGTTACCATTTTACCCTATGCGCTTGACACCCCACTATGGGATCATGTAGCTGTGTATACCGGCCATGCACCCCGCATGATTGCGATGGATGATCCGCAAAAGGCCGTAAATACTGTAATGCATGCAATATTTTCCAAACGTAAAGAGTTGGCTGTAGGCTGGAAGGCACGATTAAGTATTGATGCCCATCGCGCTTTACCGGGCGTGATGGAGCGTGCGGGGTCTAATATCGTGCAAAAATACCAGGCCGAAATAACACCTCCGGTGCCGCCTTCTAAAGGCAATCTTTACCAATCCATGCCAACGCCCGGAGTAGAAGGAGGCATACGAGAGCGAATGAAAATAGAAAAAAAACAACGGAAATCCCGCCGCCTAAATTGACTACGTTGCCTGATATGTATGCGCAAATAAAAATGACGGGTAGAACCCGTCATTTCAAACAACTAAAAAAATCATGATTAAATAAATTCCATCGGCATCTAAAAAGCAAAAAATCAATAACTTAAATTACTACACCCAATATACATACTTTCTTGTTTCCAACAAAAAAATAATTCATTTTATTTCAGGTTGCGTGCATATAAATCCATTTTGAAGGACCAAACCTTACTCTATGTGTTTCAATAATTAAACACCTGCCTTTTATTGGAAGGATGCAACGGGCTCTTTATTTTGGTTAAAAGCATCCGGGTCCACATAGATATCATATAGAGAATCGCCGGCCAGTAACTGCTCCAGCTTATACAAATGGTTTTTATTTTCCAGGTCAAATATGAAAGCATACTTTCCCTTTAAAGTGCTGCTATGTGCCCTGGCGGTTATCAATGCATCATAATAGTTGAGGGTTAATACGGTTTTACCAGATTCATTGGTCAGGGCGATCGGGTTTTGATAGGGGGCCAGGATAATAAATCTTTTTTTCTGATCTTTTAGCTGATACAATAGTCCGACATCAGCTTTTTCCACTTCACTTCTCATCATTTGAATTTTACTGATAATACATATGCAAATGCCGCGCCAAAGCAAATGCCCTACAACCCCTATTTTTACCAGACGCAGTGAGGCAAAGCCCATTTGAACGCCAGCAGGTTAGGGCAAACTTTTTGCTTTAATATTTCTTGCAGTATATTTCAGCCCCGAAGAGAAAAAGAACAGTGATGAAATTCGTAAAAGCCCTCTCTATACCCCTCCTCTACCTGGGAGCAGGAATGTTATGGATCTACCTGAGCGATCAGGTAGTTGCATTCTTTTTCCCTTTCGGTAAGCTGGCATTATGGTATCAAACCGCAAAGGCATTTTTCCTGGTTTGCTGCACTGCTTTACTGCTATACTTTATCATGCAGCGGTTTTCAAAAACCCAACTCCGGATATACAATGAGCTAAATGAAAAGGATCAGATGCTGAAAGACATCCGGCAGCGGCATCGGCTATGGTTCAGCTCGGGCGCCATCGCTAACATGATATACGAAACAGATACAGGTATTTTATTGGATGTGAATCAGAAGGCGCTGGATCTGCTGGGATTTTCAAAGGAGGAGGTAATAGGCACCAGTATATTTAATTTGTTGCGCGATATTAAGAACTGTGATAATGAGGAAGATTTGCCGAAACCGATCCTTTCCTGCCTGAGACCCGGCCGGGCTGGCGTGAAGTTGGATACAGCGTCGTTTATATTTAAAAGCAGCGGCATTAACTATACTCACTTAATAGGTGTTGATGTTACACAACGTGAAGAAGCATTGGACACACTTACCGACATCCAGGCAAAGCTGATAGCTGCTCAAAAGATCGCACGTATAGGTTACTGGCAATACAATTTTGACACCGGCCACCTATTCTGGTCAGATGAGATCTATGAAATATGGGGTGTAGATAAACACCATTTCTCTCCACAGTATGAGACATTCTTAAGCGCTATCCACCCGGATGACCGGGACTTGTTCCCCCCAGCCGTTTCTACATCAATACGTAAGTTTCCAGGCTATGACCGGGAGCACCGCATTGTTTTAGCCAACGGAACCGTGAAATGGGTGCATGGTAAAGGCCGTCTAAAAAAAGACGCCGCTGGTAAACCACTTTATATAGAAGGTACGATACAGGATATTGATGCTACCAAAAAGACTGAGCTGGCCGTTGTAGAAGCGCTTAAAGAAAAGGAAATGATACTGGAAAGCGTTGGTGATGCATTTTTTGCGGTAGACCTCTCCTGGAAAATCACTTATTGGAATAGTAAGGCTGAGCAAATACTGGGTCGCAAAAGAGAGGATATGATGAACCGTAACCTGTGGGAAGTATATGCTGATGCCGTGGATACTTCCTTTTACTATAATTACCTGGAAGCTATGGAAACAGGCCAGTCAAAGTATTTTAAAGCCTATTATGAAGGTACCGGCAGCTGGTTTGACGTAGGGGCCTTTCCATCACCAACCGGGTTATCCATATTTTTCAGGGATATTACCGAACAGGTGCAATATATCAACTCGATAGAGCAGTACAACAAAACACTGAAAGATATCGCCTGGTCCCAATCTCACGAAGTACGCGCTCCTTTAATGAGGCTGCTGGGTTTGGCGGGGCTTATTAAAGATACAGAGATGCATGTTTCCTCCGAGCTGAAGGAAATACTGGATATGATGGTTGCTTCGGTGCACGATCTGGATGAGATCGTCAAAAAAATAAACAAAAAAACACAGGTCAACTAAAGCTTCCGGCATCAGAGTTTCGACATCAACCGGACACTATATATCAATCGCTGCTTGTTACAGCAGCTTTGATATTGTTTTGCTTTTTTAAAATGCAGCTGCTGTAACCGGGAACATACCAAGGCTTATAGCCAGGTAGATATGCGTTAACCATTCATTAAACCTCTTTTTCTTTTCCGGTATATTCTTTTTGTTTCGGGCGGTCGGCCAGATCATCATTGTTACGCCTGTAAAACACCCCTGTGTGGTGACGACCCTGAGGTCATGGGCTTATATCTGACGGGTTTGGGCTGCCCCATTATTTGCTAAATGGCATATGCGGATAGTAGCATTAATAGTTTTAGTATCTTTATAGAACACTGCCAACTATCTTGTATGAGAAAACAACTCAACTACGATGAAGTGCTACATACCATGCGCTTATCGAACAGTGATGAACTGGTACAACAGGGTACGCTTCTTTTAACGCTTGTTCACGAAGTAATGGAAGAACAATCTTTAAATAAGCAAGACTTTACTTTTACCCAATATGATGAAGGTCATATTTTGATTACGCAGGTTAATTCGGCAGGTAAAACCAGCTATTGATACGGTTAGCTCCACTGAAATATTCTCTATTACTATAATAATCATCTTTCAACCGCCTTCACTTCATACCGTTACAGCTGTTTGGCATACTTCATTATTAAGTATTCCTGACTTTTAATTATTAGCTATAAGCTGACTTAAAAGATATATTATAGTTAGCCCTAAATCTATCCCGTATGACAACATTATCAGCAACGGCGCGCAAAAGGAAACCCCTTACTATAAAAGGTATATGGAAAGTGCTCAAAGAAACCTTCAAAGGTTTTTCGGAACACAAGATCACCAAACTAAGTGGTTCTCTGGCTTATTACACGGTATTTTCAATGGGGCCTCTGCTGGTTATGATTATTTCCCTTTGCGGGCTTTTCCTTAAAAAGGAAGCAGTAGAAGGCGAAGTATTTGAGGTTTTGAAAGGATTTGTGGGACAAGATACAGCCAGCCAGTTACAGGAGATCATCAAAAATGCATCATTGGCCGGTAAAAGCAGGATTGCAGCAATTATAGGCGGCATTACACTTTTAATTGGCGCCACTACTGTATTCGGAGAGATACAGGATTCGATTAATTCTATCTGGGGGTTGAAGGCAAAACCAAAAAAAGGCTGGTTGAAAATGTTGCAAAACCGGGTTCTTTCCTTCTCCGTTATTGTCAGCCTGGGTTTTCTGCTACTGGTATCGCTCACGTTATCGGGAATAATCGAAGGAATCAGCAGTGCCCTGCAGGCAAGATATCCGGATGTTACAGTGGTGGTATTTTATATTATCAACCTCCTCCTGACACTGGTAATCAGCGCCGTTATATTCGCCGTTATCTTTAAAGTATTACCCGATGCAAAGATCCGCTGGCGCGATGTACTGGCAGGAGCCATAGTTACAGCCATTTTATTTATACTGGGAGAATTTGGGATTTCTATTTATATATCTCAAACGCAGGTAGGCAGCACTTATGGTGCAGCGGGATCG
>JBCNOR010000366.1:0-5624 GCA_039593785.1 Niabella sp.
AAAATTAAGCAGCAGCCCGACTTTACACCCAGATAGTTTTAAGTATGTTAACACCTGCGCAGTATGTATATCATTTAGTGCTTCTACTGCTTTTATTTCTACAATTATTTTTTTCTCTATGAGCAAATCTACCCGGTACCCCACATCCAATTTTACTTGCTCATAAACTAATGGGAGTGGTTTTTCTTTTTCTGTGTATAGACCTGAGGTCATTAACTCGTAATACAGGCATTCCTTATATGACGATTCCAGTAGTCCAGGACCTAATGCAGAATGCACCTTGAAAGCGCATCTCAGTATTTGCTCGGTAATAATATTTATCGATTCAAAACTCATTAACTCTGTGCATCACTCCTTTAACACTGTGGTTATAAAACTTCTTCAACCACAGGTAATACCCTCGGCTGTATCGTTTTTACCGCCTTCGCAATTTCACGGATATGATCAGGTGTAGTGCCACAGCAGCCTCCTACAATATTTACGAAGCCCTGGTTAGCCCAATCGTCAAGAAAAGCTGCCGTTTGCGTAGGTAGCTCATCATATTCACCCATTGCATTGGGCAGCCCTGCATTGGGATAAGCAGACACATAGCAACCGGCAATTTGTGATAACTCTTCTACGTGCGCTCTCATTTCCCGGGCGCCCAAAGCACAATTAAGACCAATACTTAATGGATTGGCATGTGCTACTGAAATGTAAAATGCCTCTAATGTTTGCCCGCTCAAAGTACGCCCCGATGCATCGGTGATAGTACCACTGATCATGATCTCACATTCGGAACCCGGGTGCTCCCTGAAATACTTTTTTGCCGAAAAAATAGCGGCTTTCGCGTTCAGGGTATCGAAGATGGTTTCAATCAAAAGTATATCGGCTCCTGCCTCAATTAACGCATGGATCTGCTCGGTGTAAGCTATTACTACCTCATCAAATGTTACTGCGCGGTAGCCAGGATTATTTACATCGGGTGAAAGACTCAATGTTTTATTCAATGGACCGATAGCACCGGCAACGAATTTGGGCGCCTGATCACCTGTTTCTTTTTGATACTCAAGGATCGCATCCTTCGCACATTGCACTGAAGCTACGTTTAGCTCATGCGCCAAAGCCTGCATATCATAATCCGCCTGGGCAATAGAAGTACTGCTAAAAGTATTGGTTTCGATGATATCAGAACCTGCATGCAGATATTCTTTGTGAATAGCTTTAATAACATCGGGCCGGGTGATACTCAAAAGATCATTGTTGCCCTTCACATCTGTATGCCAGTCTTTAAAGCGATCGCCCCTGTAATCTTCTTCGGTAAGTTTATAGCGTTGTATCATGGTGCCCATAGCACCATCCAGCACTAATATTCTTTCATTCAATAAATTTCTTATTGCACTCATTCGTAACCATTTAAATTTTCGCCTTGTTTTTACTGAACTAACTATAAACGCGGGAACCGGGAGATTGGCCTTACGTTTATTAGTTCATTTTTTTACGCAGGGTGAACAATAAACAAATCCGCCTGCGGCATGCAAAGTTACGACAAAAGCCAAAAATTTGGGCTGTCTTACAATCTATAGACTAAAACACTAAAAAATATTTAAATTATAGTGAAAAGCACTGAAAAGCAATAGCCAGGTGTGCATACACTTGGCTATTACCCTATGAAGAAAAAACAAGATTAGTTACGCCCCCGCATACCACCGCCGCCTCCGCCCCCAAAGCCACCGCCCCCGGGGCCGCGTCGCTCAAAATTCCGACGTTCACCGCCCCTCCCTTCGCTACCTTCTCCACGGCCACCGCCTCTTCTGCCTCCACCGCCGAATTTTCTCGGATAATAGGAAAGTGTAACCATAAAGAATTGCTGCAAGCCATTAGACACCGTAGTGCTTACGTTAGTAAAACTTGAAGTAGTTGAAATATTCTGGTTCTTCTTTAATATATCCATGGCCGACAACTTCACTTCGGCCTGTTTGGTTTTTAAGAACCGGTAAGTTGCAAATGCGTTCCATAAAGTAGAAGACTGATTGGTTGTATTATTGGTTACATAATTAATGGTACTGCTGATCGTAAGATCCCGTATTGGAGAAAGGTTGAGGTTTCCCTGGGTGATATAATTAACGGTGTGCAAGGATGCTATGTCCTGGCGACTTTGCCGGCTGCTATTGGTATTAATGGCCTGCGAAGCCTGGATATTTCCAATATCGCCCAGCGTGTAAAACACTCCTATATTGTAGGTGAGATTATTGGCTTTGGCAACGTTATATAAACCATCTACATAATTAGGGGAAGTAGTATTGCCGTAGTTTAAAGAATAATTAAATTGAAGCACTTTATTATTTTTCAACTTAAAAGAAGTTCTGCCGGTAAAACCTGCACTATAATTACGTCTTCCATCCATATTAATCAGGTAAATAGTTCTTCTACTGGTACTGGCATCAAAAAAGCTGCTATCTACAATGCCCCGGTTAACCTGGCTGGCTGCACCAGTCAACTCAAAACTCAGATCAGCTTTACGCGCAGGTTGCTCCCTTCGATAGTTTAAATTAAATGTAAGCCCGTTCGTGATATATGGCTTCAGGTTGGCATTCCCCAGGTTGATATTATACACATTGGAGCTGGTATCAATAATCGGTCTTAACTGATCAACGCTTGGGATGGATGGGTTCGAAGACCCATTTAAATTTGCTTCAACAGTATACCTGTTAAAACGCTGGTAATTGTAACCGATTGATGCTGACGGCGTGAAAAAATTGAACGAACGATCTATATTCCGGTAATCGAAATTAGACTCATTTCTTTCTTTTAAAAATTGCCCCTGAACATTAGCCGATACATTAATATACCGGTTAAAACGATCTGATAACCGTCTCGTAAAATTCTTGGAAAGCCGCAGAGAAGGTCTGTCCTCAATCCTTGTAACACGGTTATCATTGGTCAGGGAATCATTAATTATATAATTTGCCGTCAGGGAATCATAGTCACTTACAAGCGTATTAGATTCCGATCGCGAAAATGAAACATTATTGTTCAAAACCATATTAATGTTCCACAAACTAAAATTACCAAACAACAGGCGCTTTAACGCATTGTAATTCATTCCGAGATTGGTATTAAAGCCAGATCCTTCATTGTTATTCTTCCTGTTATAATATTTGTTCTCACTGGGGCGTTCGTAGGAAATAAAATTTGTCAGGTTTTTGCTTTCACTTTTCGAATCATTCAGGCTTAAATTATAATTCACTCCAAAGCTTTTCAGGTTACGATCGTCATCGTCTTTGTTTCTGAATGAAGTAGAAAAATTAAGACCGTTACTGGAACTGAGCGAGGAATTGGCACTCTTACTTTGGCTTACCGGACTTCCATCTTCCGTAAAACGTTCGGTCAAACCATTTGAATTCCGCTCACCATCAGAAGAGCTAAAATTCAGATTTACAGAAAAATCTTTATCCTGATCTCTTTTATTATAGCTAAGCCCCGCGTTGTGCGTATTATTTTCCGAATTACTTTCCTGCAGGGCATCCTGTAAGTAGACTTTATTGGGCACCGTAATCCTGGAATCTGTAGTTGTAGTGGTAACATTCCGGGTATTTCTAAAATCGTAATTAGCTCTTAGCTGGTTATTAAAGCGGCTGTTATTGGTTTGAGAAAAATCGTATTGCACATTACCACCTAAAAACAGTACGCGGTTGATCCCGTTGCTTCCGAAGTTGGCTACATACCTGTTATTGGGATTATAATTGCGGTAAGTGCTTTGCTGAAACATCTCCTGTAAACCAGCAGTTTTATTAATATTGTTTGTACTGGCAGCGATGCCTCCCCTGATCCGTTTATTGTAGGCAAGACCCGAAGCATCGGCTTCGTACCGGCCATCGGTACCAATACCGGCGCCGGCTTTACCAAAGTAACCGAATTTTTTATCCTCGCGCAACTTGATATTCATCGTCAGCATAGAGTCCGCAGGATTATCATCAATATTATCCTTGGTATAATCTGTCTCTTTATACACCTGTATTTTTTCTATAGCGTTCTTTGGCAGGTTTTGCGTAGCCATTGCCGGATCACTGCCAAAGAAGGGCTTACCGTCTACATATACATTATTTACTTTTCGCCCGTTAACCGTAATCGTGCCATCACCCCACATGGTAACACCCGGCACTCTTCGCAGCATATCTTCTACTACCGCGTTAGAGTCAAGCTTGAAAGCAGCAGGATTGATCTCCAGCGTATCTCCGTTCATGGTAATCGGAACAACAGCCTTAACCACCACTTCATCCATGGTACCCTGGCTCTTGGCCAGTAATACATTTTTAAAATTAAAGCTCCGGTTAGCAGTATCTAAAGTTATAGTTTTAGAAAAAGGATTGTAGCCTGTAAACGAGAAATTAATATTAACGGGTGTAAAGAAAGGTATATCATTAAAGGTAAACGCTCCATCTTCACCTGTTATATGATAATTTACCAGCGATGAATCTGATTTCTTATATAAGGTTATGGTTACAGATTGCAGCGCATAGTCGTCGGCCGAATCCTTTACAATACCCGTAATAGTACCGCTGCGGGTAGTATCTTTCTGGGCCTGTATCAAAAATGGCATAAAGGCTATAAGCAGCGCAGTTAATAGTATCCGCATTATCCGATCTTATTTTTGGGTTTTAACTGAATGATAACCGGATTATCGGTACGCGAACCCTTCTCAAAATATTGTTTGATGGCTGGTTTATATTGCGGGTTCTTAGCCTGGTTATATTCTTTATTCTGAAACATTGATGATGAAGAGGCGCTGGTATATAAATAATTTCCGTCGCTGTATTGAATACTACCAGACAAAACGGGTAAAAAGGCATTGCTGCTATCGGCGCTTATTTTGCCGGTTGCATAAAAGCGATTGGTTGATTCGTCAAATAGAAAGTTACGGTCCCTAGGGCTGCGATTGTAATCGAGCGAGAAGAAGAGATATTGCTGCAGTTGCCAAACGCCATAGATCTTCCATACAAAACTTCCGTTCTGCTCGCGGTACAGATCAAAATCGTTCTTGGAACGGAAAGGATGATCAAAAAAAGCTTTGGACAAAGAGTTCTCAAAGGGTAGTATTAATTTATACAAAAGAGCCGTACTGTCTTTTGTTAATTTGTAGATGCCATAATTATACGGGCGTGTGAATAACAATGTACCCGGGTCATTGGTGGGGAAAAAAGAAATCTGCTCGGGCTTAAAGTAATAAGCATCATTCCTTTTATTGTAACCAAAATACTGGTTTATCGTTTTTTCTCCGTCGTAAATCTTTAATTCATATTCCGTTTGGTCGGTAAACTTACGGTTAGCAAATATGTAGCTGTACGCCCATTGGTTACCGTTATAAATAGTAGGGTCTACCAGGGACAAACTAAATCCTTTTAGCCGGTGAATTTTCTCCTTGTGAATATCATCCAGATCGTAGTAGGCAGACCAGGTAAACCTTGCAAAGGACTTATTGGTGGGGTCTTCCATCATTTTTTCAACTTCGGCAGGCGAAAAATTGTAGTTCTTATTGCTGCCCGAGATAAAGATGGCATTCTTTGCTTTGTCTAGCTGGATGGATTTAATAGTGCAGTTAGGGGGCCGGTATTTCTTTATAAACTTCCCTTTTTTATCAAAAA